>NZ_WTAR01000042.1 GCF_013139515.1 Lutibacter sp. | reverse complement strand
CATTCTTGAATTGAATATCTAGGTGGGTCTACAAAGTAATCGATAAACTCTAACACAAAATTGTTACGAGTATCTGTAATTGGGAAGTTGTCAAGGAAGGTTTTATACAATCCTTCGGTACTTCGTTCGTCAGCTTTCGTTTTTAACTGGAAAAAATCTTGAAACGATTTTACTTGAATATCTAAAAAATCTGGATATTCACTTACCAATTTAGCTGATGCAAAGTTTATTCTTTCGGTGAAATTTTTTGTTGACAATGGACAAAAACTTTAGGTTAAAAAAACTATTAAAATATAAGAACGAATATATACGCAAAATGGTTTAGGTCTCAGGAAACACCCAGACCTAAACCTTAAATTGTTTTAGATGCTAAAACTTACTTAAGTTCAACCTCTGCTCCTGCTTCTTCTAATGATGCTTTTAATCCTTCTGCTTCATCTTTAGATATACCTTCTTTAATTGGTGCTGGTGCGCTATCTACAATACCTTTAGCTTCTTTTAATCCTAAACCAGTTAATTCTTTAACTAATTTAACAACTGCTAATTTAGAACCACCTGCTGCTTTTAAAATTACATCAAATTCTGTTTGTTCTTCTTCTGCTGCGTCTCCACCTGCTGCTGGTCCAGCTACTGCAACTGCTGCTGCTGCTGGTTCAATACCATATTCGTCTTTTAAAATATCAGCTAACTCATTTACTTCTTTTACTGTTAAGTTAACAAGTTGTTCTTCGAAATCTTTTAAATCTGCCATTTCTCTTTGTTTAAATTTTTATTATTTAGTTTATTAGTGCACTTATTTATTTATCTGATAAAGTTTTCAGAATTCCTGATAATTTATTACCTCCAGATTGCAATGCTGAAACAACATTTTTAGCTGGTGATTGTAATAATGAAATAATATCTCCAATAAGTTCTTCTTTAGATTTGATGTTTACTAAAGTATCTAATTGGTCATCACCAACATAAATTGCTTCTTCAACATAAGCTCCTTTTAGTACTGGCTTATCAGATTTTTTACGAAATTCTTTAATTACTTTTGCTGGTGCATTACCTGTATCAGAAAACATTAAAGATGTATTTCCTTTTAATACTTCTGGCAATTCACCAAAGTCTTTATCAGACTTTTCCATTGCTTTTTCAAGCAATGAATTTTTAACAACCGCTAGTTTTATATTTGCTTTAAAACAAGCTCTACGTAAATTAGATGTATCTAAAGCATTTAATCCTGAGATGTCTGCTAAATAGATAATTCTTCCTTCAGTTAATTTAGTTGTTAAAACTTCTATTACTTGTGATTTTTCTTCTCTCGTCATAATTTTAGATCTAACTTAATTAAACTGATTTAGCATCTACACTTATGCTAGGACTCATAGTACTAGATAAGTAAATACTTTTAATATACGTTCCTTTTGATGATGTTGGTTTCAACTTTATTATAGTTTGTAACAACTCTTCAGCATTTTCATAAATCTTATCAGCGTCAAATGATGCTTTTGCAATTGAAGCATGAATAATACCAGTTTTATCAACTTTAAAATCAATTTTACCAGCTTTAACTTCTTTTACTGCTTTTGCAACATCCATAGTTACTGTACCAGTCTTTGGGTTAGGCATTAAACCTCTTGGCCCTAAAACACGACCTAAAGGACCTAATTTACCCATAACACTAGGCATTGTGATTATTACATCAACATCAGTCCAACCATCTTTAATTTTTTGAAGGTATTCATCTAAACCTACATAATCAGCTCCAGCTTCTTTAGCTTCAGCTTCTTTATCTGGAGTTACTAGTGCTAGCACTTTAACATCTTTACCAGTTCCATGAGGAAGTGTTACCACGCCTCTAACCATTTGATTTGCTTTACGAGGGTCTACTCCTAATCTAACAGCTAAATCAATAGATGCATCAAAATTTACAGAAGTAATTTCTTTTACTAAAGCAGAAGCATCTTTTATTGAATAAGTTTGATTTTTATCAACCTTACCCTGTGCTTCTTTTTGCTTTTTAGTTAATTTTGCCATTTTTTAATAACTGTTTTATTGTTTAATTGGAGCTTTTCCACTTACTTTAATTCCCATTGAACGCGCTGTACCTGCCATCATTAACATAGCCGATTCAACAGTAAATGCATTTAAATCTACCATTTTATCTTCAGCAATCACTTTCAATTGATCCCAAGTAACTGTAGCTACTTTTTGTCTATTAGGTTCTGGAGAACCTTTTTTCACTTTCGCCGCTTCTAATATTTGTACAGCTGCTGGTGGAGTTTTAACAACAAACTCAAATGATTTATCCTTATAAACAGTAATTGCTACAGGTAAAACTTTTCCTTGTTTGTCTTGAGTTCTAGCGTTAAACTGCTTACAGAACTCCATAATATTAACTCCGGCAGCACCTAAAGCAGGTCCAACTGGTGGTGATGGGTTTGCCGCACCTCCACGAACTTGTAATTTTACTACTTTGCTTACTTCTTTTGCCATTTTTAAATCTTAAATTAGATAGTACATATTTAGTTGGAAGCTACCATGTAATATCATAAATTATTGTAACAATTATGAAATTTTATCTACTTGCATATAACTTAATTCTAATGGTGTTTTTCTTCCAAAAATCTTAACCATTACTTCAAGCTTACGCTTTTCTTCATTTATTTTTTCAATAGTACCATCAAAACCGTTAAATGGGCCATCAATTACTTTTACAGTTTCTCCAATAACGTATGGTATAGCTACATTATCATTTTGAACTGATAATTCATCAACTTTACCAAGCATACGATTAATTTCAGCTTTTCTCATAGGAACAGGCTCTCCACCTTTTACTTCTCCTAAAAAACCAATTACACCCGTTATTGATTTAATAACATGAGGTAATTCTCCGCTTAAATTAGCTTCAATCATAATATACCCTGGAAAATATACACGTTCTTTATGTACTTTTTTCCCATTACGTATTTGAATCACTTTTTCTGTAGGCACTAATACACTATCTACATAATCAGTCATACCTAAGCGGGCAATTTCATTTTCAATATAAGTTTTCACTTTATTTTCTTGCCCTCCAATAGCTCTAACTACGTACCATTTTTTCACAGAATCAGTCATAATAAATTTTAGTAATTAAAATAATTTAAAATATTCTCCTAAACCTGTTTGAAATACTTTATCTACAAGAAATACTGCCAAAGCAAATAAAATTGTAAATATAGCAACAACAACAGTAGATTTTTGAGCTTCTTCCCAAGGAATCCATGATACTTTATTACGTAATTCCTCGAATGAGTCTTTTATATAATTAACTAAATTCATTTCTTTATATTTTGCACGGGTGGAGAGACTCGAACTCCCGACACCTGGTTTTGGAGACCAGTGCTCTACCAACTGAGCTACACCCGTAAACATAAGGTGCTCCTCTTAAAAGAAGCACCTT
>NZ_WTAR01000013.1 GCF_013139515.1 Lutibacter sp. | reverse complement strand
TAAATACAAACAGAGGAAAGTGTTGCAAAAGTAATACACCTCGTAGTACAAACAAAATAATAAAGCGCAATTATGCGCTAGTAACTAATTTAAAATTTATAAAAATGAAAAAAATAATTTTAGGAATAATTTTTGTTTTTGCAACGTTAAATCTTTCTGCAATAACAAATAAAACAAAAAGTGCAGAAATTGTAAACAAGGTGGATTGTTCTCAAGTTTATGATATAGTTTGGTATGCTGTGGCAAATGCTACTCTTGATATGGAATTAGCATTTGATATTGCAATGGAAGCTGAACATGATTGTTTAGGGAAGGAATTATTTGGATAACAGATTTGTTCAATGAGAATTTTAAATCTTTTTTTAGGATTTATATATTAATAAAGGGCAGTTTAATCTGCCCTTACTAAATACATAATTTAATTATGAAAAAAATCAGTCTTATTGCTCTATTGTTAATATCTTCAAATTTATTTTGTCAAAATATTAGTTTAAAGGCAATTTATTTAAAAAGTTTAAAAAAGCCCATAATTTCAAAATCTGAAGAGAATAATCAAAAGAACGAAATACTAAAAAATATTGAGAAACAATCTAATAATATATTAGAGGAAATTAAATTTGAATTACTTGTAAAGGGAAGTGAATCATCTTTTTATGTAAAAGATTATATGGTGTTAAAATCAAAACATTTTTATAAAGCTGCAATTGGTTTAGGTATTAATTTAAAAGGAGAATTTTATTATAATATTAATGAAAATGAAACTCTAAATAGAAAAGAAAGTTTTGGAGAATATTTTATTGTGAAAAGTGATTTTAACAAGAAATGGGTATTGCATAACGAAACAAAAAAAATCGGTAAGTTTTTATGTTATAAAGCTACAAGTTTTGATGAAAAGAAAAACCCTTTTTTAAATGAGGTTAAGAAAAATTTAATTACTTGTTGGTATACTTTAGAGATTCCTGTAAAAGGTAGTATTGGGAATTATACTAATTTACCAGGTTTAATTATTATGCTCGAAAATGAAAATGCTTCAATAAGGCTTAATAAAATTGTTTTAAATCCAGAAGAAGGATTTGAGATTAAAAAACCGAATAATGGGAAACGAGTTACATTAGAAGAATTTAAAGATATAGTTGAACAGGTTACAAATGAATATAGGAAGGGCTAAAAATTATAAACCTCACAGTATTTACAAAATAATAAAGCGCAATTATGCGCTAGTAACTAATTTAAATTTTATTAAAATGAAAAAAATAATTTGAGGTATAGTATTAGTATTTGGAGCTATATCATTGAATGCTAAAGAATCATATCAGCAATGTCTTCAAGAAGCTTGGGAGCATGGAACAGAATTTGGTTGGGATGATGAAACTAGATATTATTATACATTAGTATATGCGAATAGTTGTGATAGAGGGCTCGAAGATGGTTTATACGAGTAAGTTTTAAATAATAAGAGAATTTCTCTTCCTTTTTAAAATTTAAGGAAGAGAAATTATTAAAATAAAGAAATAAAAATGAGATTTTTTTTTATAGGAATAGTATTAATAATATTTAGTTGTAGTTCCTTGCGCGCACAAAATTATTTTGGAAAGGTAACTTACAAAAAGGAGTTTTCTAATCATTTGTTAGATACCACAAGTGAAAATTCATTATATAAAAGAAATAGAAGAGTTTATAATAAGATTTGGGAAACAGAGAATGAAGCAAAAAAAATACTTGACGAGTTGAGATTTGAATTGAGATTTAAACCAAATGAATCATTGTTTAGTGTACAAAGTAATTTAAAATTAGAAGAAGATTTTTACTATGGTTTTGCTATTGGTCCATATGGAAGTAGAATTTATTATTCAAATTTTGAGAAGAATGAATTCTTGACTTCAGTTGAAGCTTACGGTGAATTGTTTTTAATAAAAGGTAAGAAACCAAAATGGACAATTACTTCGGAAATAAAAAACATTAATGGTTATAATTGTTATAAGGCAATAACTACCGAAGTAGTGAAAAGTAAAGGTAAAAACGTAAATGCAGAAACTATTGCTTGGTTCTCATTGGATATTCCAGTACCATTTGGTCCTTTGGGTTATGTAGGTCTACCAGGATTAGTTTTAGAATTGGAAGTTGGAAAAGTTAAGTTTATTATGAGCAAGATAGAACTTAATCCCAAAAAACAAATAAATTTTAATAGACCTAATAAAGGTTTAAGTGTAACAAAAGAACAATTTAAAGAAATTGGAAATAAAACAATGGAAGATTTTAAAAAATCAATAAAAAATTAATTTAACCACAAGTAAATTAGAGAGATTAAAATTATTATATGATTTTAAAAAAAAGAATTGTTATTTTACTATGTTTTATAATTGGAATTTGTTTTACAAATGCCCAAACTATTACCTTAAAAGGTAGTGTAAACGATAGTTTACAAAATCCATTAAGTTATGCAAACGTAATTGCCAAACCCGCAGATGTTTCTAACAATTTACAGTTTGCTATTACAGATGATGAAGGTTTTTATAAATTAGAACTATTAAAGAATGAAAATTATACTATTTCGGTTAGTTATTTAGGGTATAAAACTACTAGTTTTAAGTTTACAGCTAAAGGAAATACGCAACAACATATTATTCTAAAAGAGGCACCAAACCAATTACAAGAAGTTGTAATTGAAATGCCTGTAACCGTTAAAGAAGATACCATAACTTATAATACCAATAAGTTTGTTACTGGCGAAGAGCGCAAATTAAAAAATGTACTTAAAAAATTACCAGGTGTTGAAGTTGATAAAAATGGAGGCGTTACTGTACAAGGTAAAAAAGTAACTACGCTATTGGTTGAAGGTAAAAAGTTTTTTGGAGGAGGAACAAAATTGGCGGTAGAAAATATACCTGCAAATGCCATTGATAAAGTACAAGTAATAGACAATTACAGTGAAATTGCATTTTTAAAAAACGTATCCGATACAGACGAAATGGCAATGAATATTCTATTAAAAGAAGACAAAAAACAATTTGCCTTTGGAGATATTGAAGTTGGTAAAGGAAATGAAGATTTTTATAGAACACATAGCAACTTGTTTTATTACAGCCCTAAAACCAATGTAAATTTTATTGGTAATTTAAACAATACAGGAGAAAAAACATTTACGTTTAAAGATTATATGAGTTTTCAAGGTGGTGTAAGTGCTATTTTAAAAGGTGATGGCTCAATTTATAATGTTTCTGGAAGCGATTTCTCACAATTTTTAGAAACCCAAGATTTGGTAAATAGTACTAATAAATTTGGAGCTTTAAACATAACAAAAGTTGTAAATAGTAAATTAGATATTTCGGGCTATGTTATTTTTTCACATGCTAAAAATGAAACGCTTATTGAATCTGTAAATCAATATTCAGCATTTATCGAAGAAAAAGAAAATATAACCAGCAGTAGAAATATTTTAGGTATTGGAAAATTTAATTTGGAGTATACACCAACTTCCAATGAGCAATGGTATTTTAAAACACAATTTAAAAAAACTGATAACTTAAAAAGCAATGGTATTATTTCAAGTATTAAAAGTGATTATAGAACAATTTTTTCAGAAAATCTTACCGAAGCAACTTATTTAAATCAAAATATTGAATGGCATAAAAAACTATCAAAAAAACATACATTTTCTTTTGCAGCAGGCGCTACTTTTGATGAAAATAATCCGACAACACTTTGGGAAACAAATCAGGCAATTTTACAAGGATTAATTCCTATTGAAGATTCAGATACTTACAAATTGAAACAACTAAAAGAAATAAAAAACACTTCAATTAATACCATTTTTAAACATTATTGGGTATTAAATAATTTCAATCATATTTATACAACTATTGGAAATAAATATGTTAATGAATCTTTTTCAACAGATGATAGTCAGCAATTAGAAGACGGAACTGAAAATAGTTTTTCATCATCAGGTTTTGGAAATGAGTTAGATTATCAACTCAACGATTTATTTTTAGGGGTACATTATAAATTTAAAGTAGGTATTTTTGAATTGAAACAAGGTGCGTTTTTACATAATTATAATTGGAATTTAAAACAAGAGCAGATTATAAAGAGGAATAAAATAGTAATTTTACCAGATTTTTTAGCGACTATTAAATTTAGTAATTCCAAAAAGTTAAAATTAAATTATCAATTAAAAAGTGCGTTTTCAAATGCTTCAAAATTAGCAAATCGTTTTTATTTACAATCGTACAATTCAGTTTATATAGGAAATGAAAATTTAGAGAATGAATTATATCATACTGCAAGAGTATATTACAGTAGGTTTAGTTTGTATAGAGGGTTAATGCTTTTTGGAGGTGTAAATTACACGAAAAAAGTAAAAGGCATTCAAAATGCTGTTCAATTTGAAGAAACGAATCAATTTATTTCTCCAATATTAGTCAATAATCCAGAAGAACGTTGGAATTTTAATTTAAATGTGACAAAAAAAATAAAAAATATTAAATATGGTTTAAATACAAATGTGTTAACATCAAAATACCTTCAAAATATAAACTCGGTTTTTGTAACAAATAAGAGTAATAGTTATAGTTATACACTTTCTGCCAAAACAATGTTTGATAAATTCCCAACTATTGAAGCTGGTTTTGAACAAGGTATTGGTAATTATACATCAAGTAATCAAACTTCAAAATTCACTACTAATAAACCGTATGTAAACATAGATTACGATTTTTTGGAAGGGTTTATTTTTTCGTTTGATTATGAAAGTTATAATTATCAAAATAAAACGTTTAACCAAAATAATAAGTATCAAATAGCAAACGCAACACTTTCTTATAAAAATGAAGACAGTGCTTGGAGCTTTAAAATAGATGCTCAAAACTTATTTGATGTAAAATTAAAAAATCAAAATAGTTTTTCTTCCTATATAATTTCAGATACTAAAACATATATTTTACCAAGAATAGTGATGTTTACAATTGGGTATAATTTGTAGTAGTTTTATGTATTAGTTGAGCAAACTTTGCAATCTTTTTTGTCTTTATGTTCACCTACCAAATATCCAGATTTATTTAATGTATAATCACAACAAGCAATAAACCCTTCTTTAAGTAAATTTCTACCTCGTTGAATTCGAGATTTTGCACCTGATAGCGAAATGTTTAAAATTTTGGCAACTTCAGTTTGCTTTAAACCATTAATTTCACTTAAAAGTAAAGCGTCTTTATAAGTTGAAGGCAAGTTATTAATTAGCGGAAGTAAACAATCTTTAGCCGCATGTTCAGTAACTACTTTATTGTTAAATTCTATTGTTTCAGAAGTTAATTTATGTTGTTTAGATTGCTTTTTAAAATAATCATTTATTGTATTATTGGTAATTGTATAAATCCAAGATTTAATACTTTCTTGTTTTTTTATTTTATGAATATTTAAATGAATTTTAATAAAAACTTCTTGTAATAAATCATTTGTAACCTCATTATTTTTTACACGATTGTAGATAAAACGTTTTAATGATTCTGAAAATTCATCCCAAATAGCACCTGTTTCCATATATAAATTTTAAAAAAAACGCCACATTTAATACTTAAATATAGCGTTTTAAATATTAACAGTTACAATTGGTACAGCTACAATTTTCACAAGTACAACTTTCACATTTTCCGTTAACACAAGATTCACAAGTGCAAGTACATTCATTATTTTTCATAATTATAGGTTTAAAGTTATACTACTAAGACTTCATCTTATTTAAAAAGACGCAAAAAATTTATTTAAATTTTAAAAATCAATCAATTTTAATTAAAATACCAACTTTTAATTACATAAAATTACAAAATACAACATATATGTTTTAATTTGTAATTAATATTGATGTTTCTATTTTTGAATAGAAACAATTACATCACATTTGCATTGTATTTAATTATAAAAATAAAAAACATGTGTGGAATAGTTTGTGCATTTGATTTAAAAGAAAAGAGCGATGTATTACGTTCTCAAGTATTAGAAATGTCAAAAAAAATCCGTCACCGTGGACCGGATTGGAGTGGGATTTACGCTGATGAGAAGGCTATTTTAGCTCACGAAAGATTATCAATTGTTGATCCAGTTTCTGGTAAGCAACCTTTATTTAGTGAAGATGGTAAATTGGTGTTAGCTGCAAATGGTGAAATATATAACCATAGAGAATTGCGTAAGCAGTTTGAAGGAACTTATAATTTTCAAACAGCGTCTGATTGTGAAGTTATATTAGCTTTATACAAAGAAAAAGGTACAGATTTTATTGATGAAATGAATGGTATTTTTGGATTTGCTATATATGATGCTACCAAAGATGAATATTTTATTGCACGTGATCATATGGGAATTATTCCATTATATATGGGATGGGATGGAAATGGTACTTTTTATGTTGCTTCAGAATTAAAAGCATTAGAAGGTGTTTGTACAAAAATTGAGTTATTTCCTCCAGGACATTATTTATCTAGTAAAGATGGTGTCCTAACAAAATGGTACAGTAGAGATTGGATGGACTATAAAGCGGTAAAAGAAAACCAAACAAGTATTGATGAATTACATGATGCTTTAGAAGCAGCCGTTCACCGTCAATTAATGTCTGATGTCCCTTACGGAGTATTACTTTCAGGAGGGTTGGATTCTTCAGTAACTTCAGCCGTTGCAAAAAAATATGCTGAAAAAAGAATAGAATCAGGCGATACTAAAGGTGCTTGGTGGCCACAATTACATTCATTTTCAGTTGGATTAGAAGGTTCACCAGATTTGGCTGCTGCGCAATTAGTTGCAGATCATATTGGTACAGTTCACCACGAAATTAAATTTACTATTCAAGAAGGATTAGATGCTATACGTGACGTTATTTATAATTTAGAAACGTATGATATTACAACAATACGTGCGTCAACTCCAATGTATTTATTGGCAAGAGTTATTAAATCTATGGGTGTAAAAATGGTGCTTTCAGGTGAAGGAGCTGATGAGTTATTTGGAGGTTATTTATATTTTCATAAAGCACCAAATGCTGAAGAATTTCACGAAGAAACAGTTCGTAAGCTAAGTAAATTACATATGTACGATTGTTTAAGAGCAAACAAAAGTTTAGCCGCTTGGGGAATTGAAGGGCGTGTTCCTTTTTTAGATAAAGAATTTATGGATGTAGCCATGAGAATTAATCCACAAGATAAAATGATTAATGGTGAGCGTATGGAGAAATGGGTGATAAGAAAAGCTTTTGAAAGCTATTTACCTGAAAGTGTTACTTGGAGACAAAAAGAACAATTTTCTGATGGTGTTGGATATAGCTGGATTGATACTTTAAAAGAAGTGGTTGATAAAGAGGTAACCGACGAACAATTGGCAAATGCCAACTATAAATTCCCAATTCAAACACCAACAAATAAAGAAGAATTTTATTATCGTTCAATTTTTAAAGAACATTTTCCTTCAGATACAGCAGCTTGGAGTGTGCCTCAAGAAGCATCTGTAGCATGTAGTACTAAAATTGCGTTAGAATGGGATGAAAGTTTTAAGAACATGAATGATCCATCGGGGAGAGCAATAGCCAATGTTCACGATGATGCGTATTAAAAAATACACTAACTAAAATTTAAATTAAAGAACATCCGGCGAAAGCCGGATGTTCTTGTTTTAAGTAAATAGTACAATCTGTTTTTAGGTATGTTTAATTATAAAAAATTAGCCTATTTAAGGTGTTAAATAAAAGAAATAAGCTTGAAACAGTTAAATTTCAATTCCATGTGTTTTTTTTATTACAATCTTTCTTTAAGTAGTATATTTGTCGCGCAAAATTATTCCCTCTTTAGGCGTTAAGAGTGAGAAGTAAATGTTAACATAAGGATACTATTAATGAGCGATAAAGAAGAAAATCAATCCTCTTACAAAGAAAAAAGGAAAAAGGCTAGTGAGTTTAAAACTAGGCAAGAATATTTAGAACATGAATTATCAATTATGAAATTTCGTCGTTGGCGGATTCATTTACCATTTAGAGATTTTCATGTTGAAATAGAGGATTTTGTGCCAGCTCTTGCTGCTACAATTGGTAAAGTTGTAATGGTTACTGCAATGGTTGCTGCATTTGCAACACAATTTGGACTATCTTCAGAATTTGTTGCCGAGAATGTTCGTTTTGAACTTCTTATTGCCGGCGGAATTTTTGTAATTCTATTTTCAGCAATCCTTAACCCAAGAGCTAATTTGGCAGGTACACACGGCCCTATGATTCCATTGATTCCTATTATTGCAGCAGCTGGTGGGCATCCGCTCGCTTTAGGAATTTTAATAGGTGTGTTTGGACTTGTGCTGAGTATTACTAAAGGAGGCTCTAAATTAATGACATTAACCGGAGTAGGTGTTAGAGGTGGTCTTCTTATATATCTAGGTGCTGTTGGACTTATTGATCAGATTACCAAACTAGAGAGTTGGGCGGAAAGTATTAATATTGGCACTATTTCATTTGCAGTTATTGGAGTTACCATACTTATATATGCATATTTAGCGCGTATAAATAAACGTTGGTTAGCTATTCCTTTATGTTCTGCACTTGCAGGGATTATTGCTTTTTCAATGGGAGCTGATTTCGAATTTTCTACGAAACCAGGTCTACCTAATATGAACCCGATGTGGTGGTGGGGTGAGAATACTGGTTGGCAGCTAGGTTGGCCAGATTTTGGGCACTTTGTAGCGGTTATCCCTTTTGCTATTCTTGCAGTAGCTATGTGGTCTCCAGATTATTTAGGACACCGTGTATTTCAGGAACTGAATTATCCTAAAAAAGCGAAAGATGTTCTAATGGATGTTGATGATACTATGACGGTAGCTTCTATTCGTCAAATGGTTGGAGCTTTTCTTGGAGGCGGTAATATAGCTTCATCTTGGGGTACTTATATGATTCCTGCGGCTATTGCAAAACGGCCTATTCCAGGAGGAGCAATACTTACGGCAATACTTTGCGTATTAGCAGCTGTTTTTGGTTATCCAATGGATTTAGCGATGTGGGAGCCTGTGCTAAGAATTGCATTAATTGTAGGTGTATTTTTACCTTTACTTGAAGCGGGAATGCAAATGGTTCGTAAGCATAAAGATTCATTAAGTGCTGGTACTTGTATTTTTGCTTGTGCTTTTGTAAACCCAGTATTTGGTTGGGCTTTAACGATGCTTCTAGATAATCTTGGACTGATTGGAGATCGTGAACGAGCGAAAGAATTAACATTAAAAGAAAGACTAATCATTCCTGGAGCTATGTTTATTGTATGTGTAGTTTCATTAGGTTTAGTAGGTCAACTTCCTGGGATACCAGGAATATTTTAAGTTCATTTAAGTTTAAATTGAAATAATTTTAGTGTAAGCACAATTTTCTTTGTTTTTAAGTTGTTTGAGGTTTCAAAAAAAAATGTATTTTAGCAATTGGTTCATTTTAAAATATCTCATGAACCTATTTTAATCTCGTATTTTAATCTAATCAATAAATAAAAAAATGAAAAAAGTAGTAGTAGTATTTGCAGTAATTTTTGCTGTTGTAGTAAGTTCTTGTAATTGTAATGATGATAAAAAGGCAGGGAAAGATGGTGTAACAACTGAAGCAGTTGCAAAAAAAGATTGTGACAAGAAATCTTGTAAAGGAGACAAACCTTGTTGTGCTGATAAAAGTGATGCAGAAAAAGCAGCTTGTAAAGCTGATTGTAAAAAAGCATGTTGTGCAGAAAAGAAAGAATGTGCAGCAGATTGTACAAAGCCTTGTTGTGCTGATAAAAGTGGTGCAGAAAAGAAAGAATGTGCAGCAGATTGTAAAAAAGCATGTTGTGCAGAAAAAAGCGAGGAAACTAAAATAGCTTGTGCGGCAGACTGTAAAAAAGAATGTTGTGCTGATAAAGCAACAATGTAAATAATTCAACATAAATTTGATTTTTTTAAAATCAAAACTTTATATTTAAAACCGTTCTATTTTTTAGAGCGGTTTTATTTTATCAAAATAATTAATTAATGCTATCAAAAGAAACACAAGAAAAATTATTTCCAACATTAAAAAAGTACTTTGGGTACGATACTTTTAGAGAACAACAGCAAGAAATTATTGAATCTGTGTTATCTAAAAAAGATAATTTAGTAATTATGCCAACAGGTGGTGGAAAATCTATGTGTTTTCAATTACCATCTTTACTTTTTGAGGGAATTACGTTGGTAATTTCACCTTTAATTGCATTAATGAAAGATCAGGTTGATGGAATGAACGCTAACGGGATTTCTGCAGATTTTTATAATAGTAGCCAAGAAAAAAGCGAACAACTAGCTATTTTTGATAAAGTAATACGTAAAGAAATAAAATTACTTTATGTTGCGCCTGAGAGTTTACAATTATTAGAGAATATTTTAAATGAAACTCATGTTAGTTGTATTGCTATAGATGAAGCGCATTGTATTTCTTCTTGGGGACACGATTTTCGTCCATCATATCAGCAATTAGGGTTTTTAAAAAAAATATTGCCAAATACACCAATTATTGCATTAACTGCAACAGCCGATAAAGCTACAAGGCAAGATATTATTCAACAGTTAAATATTACAAATGCCACACAATTTTTGTCGTCATTCGATAGGGCTAATATTGAGTTAGAAGTTCGGCCTGGAAATGATAGAATTGTTCAAGTGCTTAAATTTATTCGAGAAAAACCTGAGGAATCAGGTATTATTTATTGTTTGAGTAGAAAATCTACAGAGCAGTTGGCTTCAAAATTACAACAAAACGGAATTAAGGCAGCATCGTATCACGCAGGTTTAAGTTTTGAAGTACGAACACAAACTCAAGAGGATTTTATTTACGATAAAACTCAGGTAGTTTGTGCAACAGTAGCATTTGGAATGGGAATAGATAAATCAAATGTTCGTTGGGTAATTCATTATAATATGCCTAAAAATATTGAAGGTTATTATCAAGAAATTGGTCGTAGTGGTAGAGATGGAATTGAGTCAAAAGCATTGCTATTTCATAGTTATTCTGATGTGATTCAACTCCGTAAATTCACTGAAGGTGCAAGTAATAAAGAAGTTCAAATTGCAAAATTAGAACGTATGAAACAGTTTTCTGAAGCAACTACGTGTAGAAGGAAAATTTTATTGAGTTATTTTGGAGAATTGTTGGCTAAAAACTGTGGAAATTGTGATGTGTGTAAAAACCCACCAGAATTTTTTAACGGAACAGTAATTGCTCAAAAAGCACTTTCAGTAATTACTAGGTTAAAAGAAAAGGAAGGTGCAGGACTAGTGATTGACGTGTTAAGAGGCGCACATAATGCAATGGTTATTGATAGGGGATATGATAAATTAAAATCTCACGGTATTGGTAAAGATATTTCTTGGAGAGACTGGCAGCAATACATTATTCAGTTAACCAATCAAGGATATTGTGAAATTGCTTTTCATAAAAATAATGCCTTGCAATTAACCAATTTCTCTAAAAAAGTATTGTTTGAAAATGAAATAGTGAGTTTAACACGTCCAGTTGAAATTAAGGAACAAGTAAAAGCTCAAAAAGGAGCAACAACTAAAAAACCTAAAAAGGATACATTATTTGAACGATTGAGAAAACTACGTCAAGAAATTTCTTTAGCAGAAAATATACCAGCGTATTTGGTATTTAATGATGCAACATTAAAAGAAATGGAAAGAGCAAGACCAATGTGTGAAAGCGATTTATTAGAAATAAGTGGTGTTGGACAACGAAAATTAGAAGTTTATGGCGAAGACTTTATTGCTGAGATTGTTTCCTTTTCTAATGAGAAAATTGATAAACGTAAAAAAAATGATACTCATAAAGTAACTTTTGAATTGTATAAAGAAGGTTTAACCATTGATGAAATTGCTAAAAAAAGAAATTTAAAACCAACTACTATTTTTTCTCATTTGGCTAAATTATTTACAGATGGTGAGGATATTGATATTTATAATTTTGTTACAAAAGAAGAGGTTGAGACAGTTAGAAAAGCACAAGATAAATTAGAAAACCCACCAGCTTTAAAACCTTATTTTGAGTATTTAAACGAAAAAATGGAGTATTTTAAAATTCGTTTGGCACTAACAATTATTGATAAGGAGTCATAATCTTTTGCTATTTTGTTAAATTTTTCTAAAAAATGTTACTTGTGTAACAATTTGTTTCTTTTTAAAGTAAGAAAACAACTATTTTCGCAACTTAGTTAATAGAACTCCAAAAAAGTAAATGAATAATTCAAAAAAAAAATATAAGAAAAGCAAATTTGAACTGCTTCATCAATATTATTCGTATACGGGTTTTTATTCATTTCTTGGTACTAGTTTAAAAAAAGCATTGCTACCAATTTTTATTTTTATTTTAGTATTATTTTTATTTAATGAGTATGTTTACAATATTAACGATGGTTTACATGCTATAACAGCTACCTACGCAACTTCTCAAATACTCACCATATTTTTTGCTTCAGAAACTTTGTTAGGGTTAATTCCTCCAGAAATATTTATTGCTTGGTCTAAAAAAACGAATGACCCGATAGTTAATTTAATGTTGTTAGCAGGTTTGTCTTATGTTGGCGGTGTTTTATCTTATTTTATAGGAAAAACTGTTTTGAAAATGGATAAGGTTAAATGGTATTTTGAGAATAAAATGTCTAAACACTTAAAAAATACAAGTAAATGGGGAGGTTTTTTAATTGCTGTTGGAGCATTACTTCCAATACCTTTTTCAATAACTTGTTTAGCTGGCGGGATGATAAAATATCCACTAAGAGGAGTATTGCTATTTGGTTTATTGAGATTTGCACGTTTTGCAATCTATGGCGCTGCTATTTTTAATATTGTAAGTTAACTACGGGTTACTTTTCTACAATAGGGTTATTTTCAATTATATTAGATAAAACGATATGTGTACTAGTTTCTCCATAAGTTATCAGTTGGTCAATAAACTGTTCTAAATGCTTTTGATTGTTTAAAACAACCTCCATTACAATATTTTCATTTCCAGTTATTCTATAACAATTTATAACTTCATTAAAACTTTTTACTTTTTCAATAAATGGTTTTAGTCTACCCATAAAAGCGCGTAAAGTGATAATTGCTTTGAGTTGATGATCTGTTTCAAAATGTGAAACTTTAGCATGGTAACCCTCAATAATCCCAGCGTCTTCCATTTTTCGAATACGTTCTGCAACTGCAGGCGAAGTAATGCCAACTTTAGAGGCAATTGCAGTGTTAGATTGACGAGCATTTTGTTGCAAACAATTTAAAATTCCCCAATTGATACTGTCTATTTTCATTTTTTAAATATTTATCATATAAAATTATTAAATTATAAATGATTTTAACACTATAACTTTAAAAATTAAATATAAATTATCTATTTACTAATTAATTTTATAATATTATATATTGAAATATGTCTGTTTATAAAAATACAAACTTGAATCAATCAGTGATTTATCAAAAATCATTAGATATTTTTAAATTATCACGTCACGTAGCTACATATATTACAGGAGATAAAGATGTATTATCGATGCATAGATCTGGTAATAAATCAGATAATTATGCAGATAATTTAGTGATGAATGCTTATAGGTTGGTTCCTAAAATTGTTGAAGCTGAATGTGAAGAAAACCCTACGTTAAGAATTAAATATGCGAAAGCTATTCGGGTTTTTATTGACAGAATTTACAATGATTGCCTACAATTAAAATCTTTAAAAATAGACGGAACAGATTTTGTTGAATTACTTCAAACAGAATTAAAGAAATTACATAGAATTCATCGTCATTATGTAAAATCTATGTAGTAAATTTATTATTTCACCATTACATATTTCGTCTATACTGTCCTCCAACTTCAAATAAAGCATCAGTAATTTGTCCAATCGAACAAACTTTACAAGCTTCCATTAACTGTTCAAAAATGTTTTCGTTGTTGATAGATTTTTGTTTTAATAGTTCAACTTGTTCTGTAACTTTTTTGTTATTTCCTTTATTCAAATTTTCAATTACCGTAATTTGATATTGTTTTTCTTCTTCGGTTGCTCTAATTACCTCTTGTGGTAAAATAGTTGGTGAACCTTTACTGCTTAAAAATGTATTAACACCAATAATTGGAAACTCACCAGTATGTTTTAAGGTTTCATAATACAAACTTTCTTCTTGTATTTTACTTCGTTGATACATTGTTTCCATAGCTCCTAAAACACCGCCACGTTCAGTAATTCTATCAAATTCTACATAAATAGCTTCTTCAACTAAATCGGTTAATTCTTCAATAATAAATGATCCTTGAATTGGGTTTTCATTTTGAGTTAAACCTAACTCTTTATTAATAATTAGCTGAATTGCCATAGCTCTACGAACACTTTCTTCAGTTGGAGTTGTAATAGCTTCATCATACGCATTGGTATGTAAACTATTGCAGTTATCGTAAATTGCGTACAATGCTTGCAGCGTAGTTCTAATATCATTAAAGTCAATTTCTTGTGCGTGTAAGGAACGTCCAGAAGTTTGAATATGGTATTTTAACATTTGCGCTCTGCTATTTGCTCCGTACTTATTTTTTAGTGCTTTAGCCCAGATTTTACGAGCAACTCTACCAATTACAGCATATTCAGGATCAACACCGTTTGAAAAGAAAAACGATAAGTTTGGACCAAATTTATTAATATCCATTCCTCTTGATAAATAGTATTCAACATAAGTGAAACCATTTGCCAACGTAAATGCTAATTGAGAAATTGGATTTGCACCAGCCTCAGCAATATGATATCCTGAAATTGAAACCGAGTAAAAATTACGAACATTATTTGTAATGAAATATTCTTGAACATCGCCCATTAATCGTAAGGCAAATTCAGTTGAAAAAATACAGGTATTTTGAGCCTGATCTTCTTTTAAAATATCTGCTTGTACAGTTCCGCGAACTTTACAAATAGTTTCAGTTTTAATTTTTTGATACACTTCAGACGGTAAAACCTCATCACCCGTAACACCTAAAAGTAGCAATCCTAAACCATTATTTCCTTCAGGTAGTTTTCCTTGGTAAGCAGGTCTGGCAACACCTTTCTTGTTGTAAATTTCTTTTATTTGTTCTTCAATAGTATCTTCTAAACTATTTTCTATAATATATTTTTCACATTCTTGGTCAATAGCAGCATTCATAAAGAAACCAAGCATCATCGGTGCCGGACCGTTAATGGTCATAGACACTGAAGTCATAGGGTTTGTTAATTCAAATCCTGAATACAGTTTTTTAGCATCGTCTAAACAACAAATTGAAACTCCGGCATTACCAATTTTACCGTAAATATCTGGTCTACTATGTGGATCGTTTCCATATAAAGTAACCGAATCAAAAGCAGTAGATAAACGTTTCGCAGGCATTCCTAAACTTACATAATGAAAACGCCTGTTGGTGCGTTCTGGACCTCCTTCACCAGCAAACATTCTGGTAGGATCTTCACCTGTTCTTTTAAACGGAAAAAGACCAGCTGTGTAAGGAAATTCTCCGGGTACATTTTCTTCTAAAGACCATAATAAAATATCTCCCCAAGCTTCATATTTTGGTAATGCTATTTTTGGAATTTGAAGATGTGAAAGTGATTCGCTATGTGTTTTTATATTTATTTCTTTATTACGTACTTTATAGGAATACACATCTTTTTTATACGATTGTTTTTTTGTTTCCCAGTTTAAAATGAGTTGCCAATTGTGTGGATTTAAATCCATTTTAACTTTGTCAAATTCAGATAGTAACAATTCTAAAAAGTCTTTATTATTGTCAGTCTGAGCTTGTCGAAGACTTTCTTTATCTAATCCAAACTTCGACAGGCTCAGTTTGACACTAGAAACTGTTTCAATTGTTTTATAAATGCCATATAGCTTTTGAGCAACTTCTTTTTGAGATAAACTTGCTTTGCTGTACGCTCTATTATTTTCAGTAATTTCAGATAAATAACGTGTTCTGTTAGGAGGAATTATAAATTGCTTTTCACTCATTACATCAGAAATATCAAACTTACTATTGAAATTTGTTCCTGTTTTTTCGTCCAATTTATTCATTAAAACGTTGTACAATTCATTGGTGCCCGGATCATTAAATTGTGATGCAATTGTACCGTAAACAGGCATTGAATTAATATTGGTTTCCCATAAATTATGATTGCGTTGGTATTGCTTTTTTACATCTCGTAAAGCATCTAACGCACCACGTTTGTCAAATTTGTTTAATGCAATTACATCAGCAAAATCAATCATATCAATTTTTTCCAATTGTGTTGCTGCACCATATTCAGGAGTCATTACATACAATGAAACATCTGAATGATCTAAAATTTCGGTATCGCTTTGTCCAATACCAGAAGTTTCTAAAACTACCAAATCAAAACCGGCAACTTTTAAAATAGCAACAGCATCACTCACATGTTTTGACAATGCTAAATTTGATTGACGAGTGGCTAGTGAACGCATATAAACACGATTACTTTTAATCGAATTCATTCTAATTCTATCACCTAATAATGCACCTCCAGTTTTACGCTTTGAAGGGTCAACGGAAACAATTGCAATAGTTTTCTCAGGAAAATCAATTAAATAACGTCTAACTAATTCATCAACTGTTGAAGATTTTCCAGAACCACCAGTTCCAGTAATTCCTAAAACAGGAATAGCAGATTTTTTTGACTGATTTCTTATTTCTGAGATAAAACCGATATGTTTTTCAGAAAAATTCTCAGCAGCAGAAATTGATTTCGCTAATTGTATTGAATTTTTATTAGTTAACTCAGAAACTTTAAAATCTAGAACTTCTCCGGAAGGGAAATCAGATTGTTCAATCATATCATTTATCATTCCTTGTAAACCCATATATCTACCGTCATCAGGTGTGTAAATGCGAGTAACTCCATAATCCATTAACTCTTTAATTTCTTCAGGAAGAATTACACCTCCACCACCACCAAATATTTTAATGTGAGCTGCACCTTTTTCTTTTAGCAAGTCACACATATATTTAAAATACTCATTATGACCACCTTGGTAAGAAGTCATAGCAATAGCATTGGCATCTTCTTGTATAGCGCAGTTTACAACTTCTTCAACACTTCTATCATGACCTAAATGTATCACTTCAACACCTGTTGCTTGTATAATTCTTCGCATAATATTTATAGCAGCATCATGGCCATCAAAAAGTGAAGCGGCTGTTACAATTCTAACTTTATTTTTAGGCTTATAGGGTGTTATATTTTCCATTTCGTAAAATTATCTTCTAAATCACCTGCAATTTATGAATTTTTTAAAATTATTCACTAAAAATTAGTAATTAAGTAACTTTTCATACTTAAGTAATCTAAGCGCTTTTTTTGTATAATTTTGAAGTCTAATTTTTTTAAGATGAAACGGATAACTTTATTAATAAATTGCAATGATAGCAAAGGAATTATTGCTTCAATAACAAGTTACATTCAGCAACAAAAGGGTAACATTGTTTATATTGATCAACATGTTGATAGAGAGGACGTAATGTTTTTTATGCGCTTAGAGTGTGAGTTTTCTAAAGATATTTTTTTAATTGAAGATTTTAGAACACATTTTTCTAAAACTATTGCTGAAAAATTTGAGATGACTTGGCAATTATACGATTCAGATTTGAAACCCAAAATGGCATTGTTTGTGTCAAAATACGAACATTGTTTGTATGATATTTTAAGCAGATATAGTTCGGGTGAATTAGAAGTTGAAATACCTTTAATTATTAGCAATCATCCTAATTTAGAACATGTTGCTAAAAGTTTTAATATACCTTATTATTGTATTAAAGTTACAAAAGAAACAAAATCTGAAGCTGAAGATTTACAATTGAAATTGTTAAAAGAACACCAGATAAATTTTATTGTGTTGGCACGTTATATGCAAATACTTTCTAGTAAATTAATTGAAGATTATCCTAATAAGATTATTAATATTCACCACTCTTTTTTACCTGCTTTTCCTGGTGCAAAACCGTATCATTCAGCATTTAAAAGAGGTGTTAAAATTATTGGAGCAACAAGTCATTATGTTACTGAAGATTTAGATGAAGGTCCAATTATTGAACAAGATATTACACGTGTTTCTCATACACATACCATAAAAGATTTTATTTTAAAAGGAAGAGATTTAGAAAAAATTGTACTGTCTAGAGCAATTAAATTACATACAAAACATAAAGTTATGGTGTTTAAAAATAAAACAGTAGTGTTTATTTAACAACACCCAAAATTATCTCAATTTAAGTTATATTTGTATTTCAAAATAACTTAGAATATCTTGGATGTTTTTTACTTCACATATAAAAGGTGCATTGCATTAACTCATTTTAGAGTTGATATTCGTTATCCGTAGTTTATAATTTTAATTGATACTAATTAAAATATGAACTAAATTATCTAACATTATGACATTTAAAGAAGATATAAAACAAGGAATTCCTACTGAGTTACCTCCAAAAAAAGCGTATAATAGTGATATTAATCACGCACCAAAACGTAAAGAAATTTTATCAAGAGTTGAAAAAGAACTCGCCTTAAGAAATGCTTTGCGTTATTTTGATAAAAATCATCATCCTATTTTAGTGAAAGAATTTTCTGAAGAACTGCAAGAATATGGAAGAATATATATGCATCGTTTTCGTCCAGATTATAAAATGTACGCTCGTCCAATAAATGAATACCCTGGAAAGTGTGAACAGGCGAAAGCAATTATGCATATGATTCAAAATAATTTGGATTATGAAGTGGCACAACATCCACATGAATTAATTACTTATGGAGGCAATGGAGCGGTTTTTCAAAATTGGGCTCAATATTTATTGGCAATGCAATATTTATCTGAATTAGAAGGTGATCAAACATTAGTAATATATTCTGGTCATCCTATGGGAATGTTTCCTTCACATAAAAACGCACCAAGAGTTGTTGTTACAAACGGAATGATGATTCCAAATTATAGTAAACAAGACGATTGGGAAAAATACAATGCATTAGGTGTAACTCAATATGGACAAATGACTGCAGGAAGTTACATGTATATTGGGCCACAAGGAATTGTTCATGGAACAACTATTACTGTATTAAATGCAGGTAGAAAAATAGCTAAAAAAGGAGAGGGTTTATCAGGGAAGTTATTTTTAACATCTGGTTTAGGTGGAATGAGCGGTGCGCAACCAAAAGCCGGAAATATCGCAGGTTGTATAACAGTTTGTGCTGAAGTAAATCCAAAAATCACGGAGGTTCGTTTGTCTCAAGGTTGGATTGATGAAAAAATTACTGATTTAGATGCATTGGTTACAAGAGTTAAAAAAGCCAAAGAACGCAAAGAGATTATTTCGTTAGCTTATTTAGGAAATATAGTAGAGGTTTGGGAGAAGTTTGATGAAGAAAACGTATATGTTGATCTTGGTTCAGATCAAACATCATTACATAATCCTTGGGCGGGTGGTTATTATCCGGTTGGTATTTCTTTTGAAGAAGCTAACGAAATGATGGCTAATAAACCCGACTTATTTAAAGAGAAAGTAAAAGAAAGTTTGAGAAGGCAAACAACAGTAATTAATAAGCATACAGCAAGAGGAACTTACTTTTTTGATTATGGGAACGCATTTTTATTAGAAGCAAGTAGAGCAGGAGCAGATATTATGGCTGAAAACGGGTTAGATTTTAAATATCCATCATACGTACAAGATATCATGGGACCTATGTGTTTTGATTATGGTTTTGGACCATTTCGCTGGGTGTGCACAAGTGCAAATCCTTCCGATTTAGAAAAAACTGATGCAATTGCGTGTGAAGTTTTAGAGGAATTAAAGAAAAATTCACCTCAAGAAACTCAGCAACAAATGGCTGATAATATTCAGTGGATAAAAGGTGCTCAAGAAAATAAATTAGTAGTTGGTTCACAGGCACGTATTTTATATGCTGATGCAGAAGGTAGAATGAAAATAGCTGAAGCATTTAATAATGCAGTAAAAAGTGGGGAAATAACAGCTCCAATTGTATTAGGAAGGGATCATCATGATGTTTCTGGGACTGATTCACCGTACAGAGAAACTTCAAATATTTATGATGGTTCGCAATTTACAGCTGATATGGCAATTCAAAATGTTATTGGAGATAGTTTTAGAGGAGCTACTTGGGTTTCTATTCATAACGGTGGTGGAGTAGGTTGGGGAGAAGTTATAAATGGAGGCTTTGGTATGGTTCTTGATGGTAGTATTGAAGCAGAAAAGCGTTTAAAAAGTATGCTTTTTGGGATGTAAATAATGGAATTGCTCGTAGAAATTGGGCACGTAATAAAGGGGCAACTTTTGCAATTAAAAGAGCTATGGAAGTTGAACCAAAATTAAAAGTTACGTTACCAAATTTGGTGGATGATTCTTTATTAAAGGATTTGTTGTAACACTTAAAAATTATTCAAATGAAAGCTTTAAAGTTATTTTCAATAATGCTATTCTTCTTAATGGCATCTTGTAACTCGGTTAGAGTTACAACAGATTATGATACCAAAACAGATTTCTCCAATTATAAAACATTTGCTTTTTATAAAAAAGGAATTGATAAAGTTGATATCTCAGATTTGGATAAGAGAAGAATTTTGAAAGCAATTGAAAGTGAATTATTAGCAAAGGGATTTACAAAATCTGAAAATCCAGATGTTTTAGTAAATATATTTACAAAGTCTCGCCAAAAAGTTGATGTATATAGTAATAATATGTATTATGGTTGGCATCCTTGGTATTATGGTCCAAATTTTGGAATGCACATTTCAAAATATACTGAAGGAACTTTATTTATTGATTTAATTGATGCGAATAAAAAAGAATTAGCTTGGCAAGGAATAGGAAGTGGAGCATTAAATACTTCAGGAAACGTTATTAAAAAGGAAGAAAGAATTAAGGAATTTGTGGCTGAAATTATGGCAAAATATCCACCCGAAATATTAAATTAAACACTCAAGATTTATAAGTTGTAAACGTTCTGATTTTTCAGGGCGTTTTTTTTATGTTTGCACTATGGATTTTAAAAAACCAATCCCTTTAGAAGAAGGAGATTTTTATACAAATGAACAGGGTTATCGTGTTTTTACTGAACAATACCATTTAAAAAGAGGTTCTTGTTGTAAAAGTGGCTGTAAACATTGTCCGTTTGGATATGATAAAAAAACAGATAGTTTTAAAAAGTAAAATAATATATTAGCCAAAATCAACTTTAAAAGATGTTAAAAAAAATAGTATTAGCAGTCGTTATTTTTCAACTTACAGCTTGCGCTGAATTGCAACAAGTAATCACTCAATTACCAAACGGAGGAATAACAAATGATCAAATTGCAGGAGGTTTAAAAGAAGCTTTAAACAAAGGAATTAGCAACCAAGTAAGTGACTTAGCAGTTAAAGATGGTTTTTATAAAAACGAATTAACCAAGATATTACTACCTGAAGAATTGCAAAAAGTAGATAATACGCTTCGAAAAATAGGTTTATCTAAATTAGCTGATGAAGGTTTAAAAGTATTAAATAGAGCTGCAGAAGATGCAGTAAGTGAAGCAATCCCAATTTTTGTTGATGCAATAAAAGGAATGACTTTTACCGATGCTAAAAATATATTATTAGGTGATAAAAATGCAGCAACTCAATATTTAAAAACTACTACTTCTGAAGCTTTGTACCAAAAATTTAATCCAATTATAAATAATTCATTTAAAAAAGTTGGTGCTGATAAAATTTGGACTGATTTAATTACAAAATACAATAACTTACCATTAACAAAAGATGTAAATCCAGATTTAACAGATTATGTTACAGGAGAAGCATTAAAAGGAGTTTATAGAATGGTTGAAGTTGAAGAAAACGAAATAAGAACAAAATTTAGTAGCCGTAGTACCGATTTGTTGCGTAAAGTTTTTGCTTTACAAGATTAAATAATTTTTTATAAAATAAAAAAAAGGCTGTCTAGTAAGTATTGAAAACCGTCATTCTGAACTAGATTCAGAATCTCACCATACTGATAATCAATTATTATGAGAACCTGAATCAAGTTCAGGTTGCCGAAAATGTCACTTTTTAGATGACCTCTTAATTATATCTTTCACATTCTCACTATCCTCGGCAGCAGTAACCTGTGAGTTTTTGTAAATTATTTTTCGATTTTTGTCTAAGACAAAAGTCCATCGTGGAGTTGTAATTTCTCTAATTAATAAAAAGTATTCACCATTAATTTTACGGGTTATAGAACCTCCATCTTTTGTAGGAACCCCAAATGTTTTTGCTATGCTTCCATTTGTATCAGAAAGCAATGGAAAATTAAGTTGATACGATTCTTTAAAGTGTTTTAGGTTTTTAACCTCATCACCACTAACTCCAATAACAGTTACACCCAATTTGTCAAATGTAGTTTTAGTATCACGATATGCACAAGCTTGTTTTGTGCAACCGCTAGTCATTGCTGCAGGGTAAAAATAAACAACTAAAAAATCAGTTTTTAAATTTGAAGATTTCCATAATTCATTAGTGTCAGCTGTAGCTGAAAAATTAGAAACGACATCTCCTATATTTAGTTCAGTTGTATTTTGAGTAAAGCCTAAAAAAGTAATTGAAAGCAACAATAAAAAACTTAGTATTTTTTTCATTTCAGTAGTTTTAATTATTATTACACCACACTATCAATTAATATAGTTAAAATCTCAATAGCGGCTTTAGAGATTTTTGTTCCAGGTCCATAAACACCAACTACTCCAGCCTTAAATAAGAAATCATAGTCTTGCGCGGGTATAACTCCACCAACAATAATCATAATATCTTCGCGGTCGTATGATTTTAATTCAGCTATTACTTGAGGAACTAAGGTTTTATGCCCAGCGGCTAGTGAGGATATTCCAAGAATGTGAACATCATTTTCTATAGCTTGTTTTACGGCTTCTTTTGGTGTTTGAAACAAAGGTCCAATATCTACATCAAAACCTAAATCCGCATAACCGGTTGATACTACTTTTGCACCACGATCGTGACCATCTTGCCCTAATTTAGAAATCATAATTCTAGGGCGTCTTCCTTCTAATTTAGCAAATTTATTGGCTAAATTTTTCGCTTTTTCGAATTCTTTATCGTTTTTAATTTCTTTACTATACACGCCAGAAATAGATTTAATAGTTGCTTTATATCTTCCGAATATTGTTTCTAAAGCATCTGAAATTTCACCTAAAGTGGCTCTTTTTTCAGCAGCTTCCACAGCCAAATCTAGTAAATTTCCTTCACCTGATTTTGCACATTTGGTTAAATTTTGTAATGTAATGTTAACTTCTTCAGAATTTCTAGTTGCTTTTAATTTTTTAAGTCTATCAATTTGAGAGTTTCTAACAGACTCATTATCAACTTCTAAAATTTGTAGTGGATCTTCTTTTTCCAGTTGATACTTATTGACTCCAACAATTGTATCCTGATTACTATCAATTTTAGCTTGTTTTTTTGCAGCAGCTTCTTCAATACGCATTTTAGGAATTCCTTGTTCAATGGCTTTTGTCATTCCGCCGAGTTCTTCAACTTCTTGTAATAAATCCCAAGCTTTATTTACCATTTCTGCTGTTCTCTTCTCAATAAAAGTAGCCCCAGCCCAAGGGTCAACTGTTTTAGTAATATTGGTTTCTTCTTGAATATAAATTTGTGTATTTCTAGCAATACGAGCAGAAAAATCTGTAGGTAAAGCAATTGCTTCATCAAGTGCATTTGTGTGTAAACTTTGAGTGCCTCCTAAAGCAGCTGCCATTGCTTCAATAGTTGTACGAGCAACATTGTTAAAGGGGTCTTGTTCAGTTAAACTCCAACCGCTAGTTTGACAATGTGTACGCAATGCAAGTGATTTTTGATTTTTAGGGTTGAATTGCTTTACAATTTTTGCCCATAACATTCTTGCAGCACGTAATTTTGCAATTTCACCAAAATGGTCCATTCCAATTGCCCAGAAAAATGATAATCTAGGAGCAAAAGAATCTATATCCATGCCGCTTGCAATACCTGTTTTTAGATATTCTAATCCGTCAGCCAAAGTATATGCTAATTCAATCTCAGGTGTTGCTCCAGCTTCCTGCATATGATAACCAGATATTGAAATAGAATTAAATTTTGGCATATTTTTGCTGGTATATTCAAAAATATCAGCAATAATTTTCATAGATGGTGTTGGAGGGTAGATGTAAGTATTACGCACCATAAATTCTTTCAAAATATCATTTTGAATTGTTCCAGCTAATAATTTTTTATCAACACCTTGTTCTAATGCAGCAACAATATAAAACGCCAAAACGGGTAAAACAGCACCGTTCATGGTCATTGAAACGGACATCTTATCTAGTGGTATTTGATCAAAAAGTACTTTCATATCTTCAACCGAGTCTATGGCTACGCCAGCTTTTCCAACATCACCTTGTACACGTTCGTGATCGGAATCGTACCCGCGATGAGTCGCTAAATCAAAAGCAACAGACAAGCCTTTTTGACCAGCGGCTAAATTTCTTCGGTAAAATGCATTACTTTCTTCTGCAGTTGAAAAACCTGCATATTGACGAATTGTCCAAGGACGACGAACGTACATTGTTGAGTAAGGCCCACGTAAATTTGGAGCAGTTCCTGCAATATAACTTTCGTGTTCAAAATAAATGTCTTTCTTATTTTGGCTTTCTATAGTTAGTTGAGAAAAATTTTTACGCTTCATCTTTCAGCCTTTTAAGTTCTAATTCTTCTGATAAACGTTTTGGAATTATAGGAATTATCAATGTTTTTTTAGGGTTTCGTTTTACAAAAGGGTGTACTTGTAAATTGTGTTTCATTTTATCTTGTTCATTCGGGTATTTATTGGTCCCTAATAAAATTAACTCTCCGGCATTAAATTGAGCTTGTTCTTTTTTTGCGCTTTCTACAATTTTTCGTTGAATAGTCCCTTCTTTTAGTTGTTGTAAAAAACCACCGCTTTTTTCAATTTCTTTGAAAATTAGTAATGATTTTTCGGCTATTTGTTTGGTGATAGATTCAATATAATAAGAGTTGGTTGCAATGTGTTGCGCATTGGTAAAGTAACTTTCTTCTTTTAAAATTAACAACTGATTTCGAGAAATTCTATCTCCAAATTCATTCGGATTATGGAAAGTAGTGTCGTAAGATGCGTTTGAAATAGTATTTGCTCCACTTAAAATAGCACTCATACTTTCGGTAGTGGTTCTTAGCATGTTTACATTATAGTCGTACAAAGTTTTGTTTCGCAAACTAGGTTTTGTAAATATTTGAGCATTTGCATTGGTGTTATATTCAGAAAGTATTAAATTATAGAGGTATTTAAATGCTCTAACTTTAGCGATTTCGAAAAAATAATTCCCGCCTATAGCAAAGTTAAACTGAATTTTAGTTGCTATTTCACTTCCTAATTTTGTTAAATATTCATTTGCATGTGCTAACGCATATGCAACTTGCTGCACTGTGTTTGCTCCTGCATTTTGATACAAATCTACATTAACGCTTAAAATAAATTCAGTGTTATTTTTTTGAGTGAGCGTTTCTACAATCTTGAAGTCTTCATTTAAAGATGCATACCAATTTCCACTTTTTGATAAATTTCCAATAATATCTATATTGTAGAATACGGTTTCAGTTTTAAGAAATTTAGTAAGTTCAGCAATAAATTCTTCTGATAAAAATTCAAACTGAAAATGAATTTCTATATTTTCATTTAAAAGGTTTTCAAATAAAATGGATGAATTAAACTTATTTTTAACAACAAATTTTAAGGCATTTACACCTCGTTTTATAGCTTCAATTGCAATTTTATTTGCTTCATCTTCTGAAGAAGTATAAATTGTTTGGCAAATTTTAAAATCTTTTTCTGAAATGGGAATATCTAATTTTTCAAAATCATCTAAATGATAAAAAGGTTTAATTGTAATCCCTTCATTTGTTTTTGTTAGCAGTGTTTCATTATAATCAGCTCCTTTTAAATCAAATTGTATTTTTTGTTTCCAAGCAGCTGCTGAACTAGGTTCAAAATCTTTAGTTATAAAGTTGCTCATAATTATAAGTGTATTAAATTAAACCTAGAAAAATAGATAATAAACGATTGCTATTATTTTTTCAGCGTATCATACTCTATCAAATAAATTTCTTCATTTTCTTTTTTCATATGATATTCTTCTCTAGCAAATTTTTCAAGATCATCTTTGTTTTCAAGCTTTTTAATAAGTTTATTGTCTTGTTTAATTTCATTATTTAAATAATCTCGCTCACTTTTAAGCTTGTTAATTTCTTTGTTAAATTCTCTATGATTTATAATTGAGTTTTCATCAAAAAACACCATCCAAACAATAAATATAGATAATATGATTACATATCTATTTGTAATAAATTTAACTAAAGGTTTATTTTTGAATTGCTTAAAAGTCATGTATTATAATTTGTTGCTAATTACAGTTCTAACAATATCTATTGCTACTGTATTGTACCTGTCGTTAGGTATTATAATGTCAGCATAATTTTTAGTTGGCTCTATAAATTGCTGGTGCATAGGTTTTAACGTGTTTTTGTAGCGTGTTATTACTTCGTTAACATCACGACCTCGTTCTTCAATATCTCTTTTTAAACGTCTAATTAATCGTTCATCAGTATCAGCATGAACAAATATTTTTATATCAAATAAATCTCTTAATTCTTTATTGTTGAAAATTAAAATTCCTTCAACAATAACAACTTTCCTTGGGTGTGTAATTAAAGTATCTTTTGTGCGATTATGAGTTACAAAAGAATAGACAGGTTGCTCAATTATTTCATTTTTTCTTAATTCATTTAGATGAGACACAAGTAGCTTAAAATCAATAGCTTTTGGATGGTCAAAATTTATTTTAGTACGCTCTTCATAGGATAAATTTTCAGTTTGATTATAGTATGAGTCTTGTGAAATTACACAAACTTCACCGGCAGGAAGCTCATGTAAAATTTGATTAACAACAGTAGTTTTTCCGCTTCCAGTACCTCCAGCAATTCCAATAATTAGCATATATAATAGTTGAGTTAGTTTTTTACAAATTTAATGAATATATAATTGTAGAAAACGAATTTTATTATTTTTTGTGTTGAATTTTAAATTACTGTTAATAAAGTTAATTTGAAGGTGTCCTTTTTAAATTTAAATGGGAATGAAGAAATGGATTAAAAATAAAAAAGCCTCTTCATATGAAGAGGCTTTTAGAGCCGATGGAGGGACTCGAACCCACGACCTGCTGATTACAAATCAGCTGCTCTAGCCAGCTGAGCTACATCGGCTTTTATGCGGGTGCAAATTAAAATACTTTCCAATTAATACGCAACTATTTTATCATTTATTTTTGAAGATTTTTCATGCTTTTATTTTGGTTTTAGTAATAACTTAACAATCAATTATTAGCAGAATTTTAAAGTGTAAATAGTTCACTATTCTAAATACGTTAAAATGAACTATTTTTTTATAAAAAAGTCAATTAAATTACTACTAAGATTAAAATTTAAATGTAATTTTATCTCTAAATCAGGATAGCAATTTTATTTTTTAAAGCTATAAAAGGTAGTTTTATTTTAATATTTTAGCCAAAAAGAAATTTTAATGAATTATCTAAAGCATATTGGAAAATATTTTTTAATGCTGAGACAGGTTTTTAGGAAACCTCAAAAGTGGAGCGTTTTTAGAGAGTTATTTTTTAGAGAAGTTGAAGATTTAGGCTTAAAATCATTAGGTATAATTATGTTTATTTCTTTTTTTGTTGGTGGTGTTGTAGCTATACAAACTGCTATGAATATTGATAGTCCTTTTATCCCAAAATACTTAATAGGATTTGCTACGAAGCGTGGTATTATTTTAGAATTTGCACCAACATTTATGTCAATTATTTTAGCTGGTAAAGTAGGTTCTTATATTACATCAAGTATGGGAACTATGCGTGTTACAGAGCAAATTGACGCACTTGAAGTTATGGGTATAAACTCATTAAACTATTTAGTTTTACCAAAAATATTGGCCGCACTGTTTTTTTATCCGTTATTAATTTTATTGTCAATGTTTTTGGGGATTATAGGAGGTTATTTTGCAGGTGTAATTACAGATTTATTTTTTAGTGAAGACTATATTTATGGCATTCAATTAGATTTTGACCCTTACTTTATTAAATATGCCTTAACAAAAACAGTTGTTTTTGCTTTTGTAATTACTACAATTCCGGCATATCATGGTTTTTATGTTAAAGGTGGTTCTTTAGAAGTTGGTAGAGCAAGTACAAAAGCTGTAGTTTGGACAAGTATTGTGATAATTTTATTAAATTATTTTTTAACTCAAATGATACTAGGGTAAATGATAGAAATTGAAAATTTATATAAAGAATTTGATGGAGTTCCAGTTTTAAAAGGAATTTCAACAACCTTTGAAAAAGGTAAAACTAATATGATTATTGGCCAAAGCGGTTCAGGTAAAACAGTACTTTTAAAATGCTTATTAGGCTTGCATACACCTGAGAAAGGTATAATATCATTTGACGGAAGAATACATACAGAACTTGGAATAAAAGAACGTAGACAATTAAGACAAGAAATTGGAATGGTTTTTCAAGGAGGTGCTTTGTTTGATTCTTTAACTATTGAAGAAAATATATTATTTCCTTTAAAAATGTTTGCAAATAAGCCAAAGTCTGAAATGCTTGACCGAGTTAATATTGTTTTAAACAGGGTTAATTTAGAAAATGTTAACAAAAAGTACCCTGCTGAACTTTCAGGAGGAATGCAAAAACGAGTAGCTATAGCAAGAGCAATTGTAATGAATCCTAAATATTTATTTTGTGACGAGCCAAATTCTGGTTTAGATCCAAGAACAGCAACTGTAATAGATAATTTAATTCAAGAAATCACCAAAGAATATCAAATAATTACCATTATTAACTCACATGATATGAATTCTGTTATGGAAATTGGAGAAAAAATTGTGTTCTTACAAAATGGTGTAAATGCTTGGGAAGGTAGTAATGAGGAAATATTTAAAACTGAAAATGAGGCGGTTGTAGATTTTGTGTATTCATCTAATTTATTTAAAAAAGTTAGGGAAACATATTTAAGTAAAACAAAATAAAAAAGAAGTTTGTTTTATTAAAATATACGTTTATATTTGCACCCGCTAAAAAGGAATAAATTGACCTGGTAGCTCAGTTGGTAGAGCACCTCCCTTTTAAGGAGGTGGTCCTGGGTTCGAGCCCCAGCCCGGTCACAAAACTTCTCAAGTTGAGAAGTTTTTTTTGAAATAATGGTGAGATACTCAAGTGGCCAACGAGGGCAGACTGTAAATCTGCTGCGCAAGCTTCGAAGGTTCGAATCCTTCTCTCACCACAAAAAAACCTCAAACAATTTGTTTGAGGTTTTTTTTATTCTTTTTTTACCACAAGCGTATCTAATTTCAGCCTAATTTTAAGCCAATTTTTTAAGAGTATTTCTTGTTGTGAAGCATTGGGTACAGAATCGTACCATTTTGCGTTAAAAACGGTGATAGTATCTGTAGTATTAAAATTTGTGTACACCATTTTAGCATAACTTAAGCTAGATAAACCATTGTAATTAGATTGAGCTTCTTTACTTATTTGAATAAACGGAATTTGAGTATCATAATATTTAGATAATTCACTTTCAAGTAATTTAATTCTATCTTCTTTTTCTTTGATAGATTCATCTCTTGAAGAAATTATTTTTTGATTTTGAATATATAAATCAGATAAGTTTTTTACTTCAAAACGTAAATCAGAATCATCAACTCCTTGTTGAATTATTAATTTAGTTTGTTCTAAGCCATAATCAGGAAGTTTAGCATTCCAACTTTCTTCTTTTTCTTTAGATATTTTATTTCCATAAATAACCAATTTTATACTGTTATTCTGATAATTTATATTTTTATCATCTTCATCAATAATACTAATGCCGCTTTCTTTAATATCATCTATTAAATGTTGAGCAGCTTGTTCAAATTGATTTTCTTTGAAAAGATTAAAAAACAGGTAAATACTTCCAGAAAACACAATAATTGCAACAAAAGAAGCTAGTTGTGCAATCCGTTTTCTTTTAGCTGAATTTATATATTTTAGCATTGGGAATTTTAAAAACTTAACTATTACAAATGTTGCTAAAGCTATAAAAATGGTATTTATAGTAAACAAGAACATGGCACCGCCAAAGTAGTTTAAATTACCTGTAGCAAGTCCATAACCCGCAGTACAAAGCGGTGGCATTAATGCTGTAGCAATTGCAACACCAGCAATAGTATTGGTTTGTTGACTTCTTCTACTTAATGCAATAATTAATGCTAAACCACCGGAAATTGCAATGAAAACATCACGAACATCAGGAGCTGTTCTAGCTAAAATTTCAGGAGTTTCATCTCTGAAAATAGGAATTAAAAAGAAAATGAATGATGTAGCTAAACTTAAGCCAACCATTACGCCTAAGTTTATTAAAGAGCGTTTTAACGTATCAATATCATTAATTCCGATAGATAAGCCAACACCTAGAATTGGACCCATTAAAGGAGATATTAGCATTGCTCCAATTACAACTGCTGGAGAACTAATATTTAAACCAATTGAAGCAATTAAAATTGAAAAAATTAATACCCAAGCTGTATGGCCTTTCATTGAAATATTATCTTTAATATCTTCAATTGTACCTTTCTTGTCAGTATCTTGTCTAATATCTAGCAATTCAAATATGAACTGTTTTAAGTTAGTCCAAATACTTTTAATATCGTTATTTGAAGTGTTATTTGAATTTTCAGAAGGTTGGTTTAAATTCTCCATTGTTAACTGTTTTATACAAATTTATCTCCAAATTTTGTTTTTACATCTGAAGTAATTTGCTTTATTTCTTGTTCTTCACTTTTAGGACAAATAAGTAACACATCGTCTTTTTCAACCACAATATAATCTTTTAAACCTTGTATTACTACGCGTTTTCCAGCTTGTGTTCTTACTATGTTGTTTTCAGCATCTCTGTAAATAACGTGTCCACCAACTGTTGCATTTTGGTTATTATCTTTGTCTAATTTATTGTATAATGAGCCCCAAGTCCCCAAATCATTCCAACCAAATTCTACAGGTAATACGAATACATCAGATGCTTTTTCTAGAATCCCAAAATCAATTGAAATATTTTCTGAGCACGCATAATTTTCTTCAATAAATGTGTTTTCAGCAACTGTATTATAACTTTTTTTACCTTTAGAAAATAGTGTATACATTGTTGGTAAATGAGTTTCAAAAGCTTTTAAAATACTTTTTACGCTCCAAATAAAAATACCAGCGTTCCATAAATAATTTCCTTCTTTAATAAATTGAATGGCAGTTTCTAAATTTGGTTTTTCAGTAAAATTTAAAACTTTTGTTATGTCATTCTCTGAATCTTCATGTTGAATATAACCATATCCTGTATTTGGTGAAGTTGGTTTAATTCCAAGTGTCATTAAAGCCTCATTTTCTGCACAAAAATCAAATGAAGATTGTATGTTGTTTAAAAACTCTTGTTCATTGTCAATCCAATGATCTGAAGGAGCAATAATCATAATTCCATCAGGGTTTTCATTGTAAATTTTAAATGCACTATATAAAATACAAGGCGCAGTATTTCGCATTGCAGGTTCTAACAATAATTGTTTTGAAGTAACTTTTGGAAGTTGTTTTTGGACTAAGGCTTCATATTTTTTATTGGTTGCTATTAAAATATTTTCTGAAGGAATTAAATTCTCAAAACGATTAAATGTTTTTTGAATTAATGTACTTCCTGTTCCCAACATATCATGAAATTGTTTTGGTAACTCTTGTGTACTTAAAGGCCAAAACCGTGATCCAACACCACCGGCCATAATAACTGCGTAATAATTTTTATTCATCGTGTTTTAATAAATTTACTTCGGCATTTTGATTAAATAAATAGCGTTTTCTGCTGTTTATTTCAACACATTCAAATCGTGTTCTTCTTTTGTTTCCTTTTTTGAAGGCTTTATTGTTGAACGTAAAAACACTTCCGTGTGCTAATTCAAATATAAAACTCTTTCCTGACATTTCATCATACTGTTTTAAAGCAAATGTTAAATTTACATCTGAACCAGTACTAGCTTTCGGGTTTTTAAGATAATTTGCTATAACTGGAAGTAATTTTTCAGGATAAATTGTTGGTTGTAAAAAAGGTAACATTAAATGTTGAAAGTTTAATTTCCATTCAATACCGTGTGGTTTCACTCTTTTACTTTGTTTATAGGTTATAAAATGTGCGATTTCATGAATAAGCGTTAATAAAAATTGATATTCATTTAAGTTATTGTTAATCGTAATTTGAAGAGAACCGTCTTTAAATCGTTTAAAATCACCGTGTTTTGTAACTCTGTTATTTACTATTTTTATGTGAATTGGGTGGTTTGTAAGAATTTCTTTAACCAAATTAACTGAATTCTTAGGAATATATTTTGAAAGTAATTCAATCATATATTATGGTGTTGTTGAAGAAACTTGTAATATTTTCCCGTTATAAAATTTGTTACCCGTTATCGCAAAATTAAAAATATAATTAGCCATTTCACTTGCAGAAACTGGCGCTTTGTAGCCTGGGAAAGCTTCTTCTAACATTTCAGTTTGAACAGCGCCTAATGCTAATGTGTTAAACATGATTTGTTGTTCTTTGTATTCTTCAGCCAATAATTCGGTTAGTGTTATTAAAGCGCCTTTAGATGAGCTATATGCAGCTAAACCTGGGAATTTTAAACTCCCTTGAACGCCACCAATACTGCTAATATTTACAACGTGACTTCCTTTTTTAAAATATGGAATTAATTGGCGTGTTAATTCGGCAACTGAAAAAACATTCACCTTAAAAACCTCTAAAAAATCTGAACTTGTTAGTTTTTCAAAAGGTTTATTTATTAATTTTCCCGCATTGTTGATTAATATATCAACCGTTTTCCAATTGGTCGAAATAAATTTTGTTACTTTTTTTAAATCTTCTTCAATTGATAAATCGACAGAAATAGTAATAATATTTTTAATATTTAAGTTTTCTAAAGATTTTGAGTTTCTTGATAATGCCAAAACTTGATATCCGTTTTTTGCGAATAATTGAGCTAATTCAAAACCAATTCCTCTGCTAGTTCCTGTAATTATTACGTTTTTCATAAATCTAATTAAATTGAATATGTTGATATGCGCCAATATCTGCAGGAGAACTTCTTAACATTCCCAAAATATCATTTGGAACTAAAAGTGTTCCAGAATTATTTGAATTTTGAATGCCTTCAGAATTTTCACCAATAATTAATTCATTTGTAAAAGGAGATTTAAAATCAGCGTTTCCATTTAAAATATTTTCAGAATAATGATTTTCATCTTCAAAATTGTACTCAGGAATATCAATATATGAATTATTAAAGTCGTTAAACCTAATCAAGTTGTTTTTAAAGGAATAATTAAATTGTGAACCTTCAACTTTGTCAATTGCTAATTCTAAATTGTTATTTCCATCAATAATGCAGTTGGTGAAATTTGCAGCTAATAAATCTCGTGTTTCAATAACTTGGTTATTGTTTTCATCATACGTAAAAAAATTATTGATTAAAACACTTGGATACTGACGCAAACTATTATTCCAAAAATTAGCAAATGTAGAGTGTGTAAAATTGTACGTGCCACCAATTATACAAGCTAAAGATGCTTGTCCGCTATTATTAATTACCAAATTTTCTCCTTCAATATTTGTTTCTCTACCTAAAATTCCAAAGTTTGAGCTGTTGTAAATTTGTGTATTTTTAATTGTTAAAGTAGGCGAGGTGTTACTTCCAATAGAATCCATAATAATTCCTGCGGAAGCATTTTTTATAATTGCGTAGTTAATGTTGTGGTTTTTACTTCCTGCTCGTAGCCAAATTGCTCCCCATTGGCCAGGAAGATTACTAAAGTGAGGCTCTAATCTGTCACCTTCTATCACAACTTCATTAGTAAGTTCACCTTCAATAGTTAATGTTGCGTTTTTATTAACTATTAAGCCTGAGTTTGAGTGAAAGTGAATATTTGCACCAGCTTCAATAGTTAGTGTTTTGTTTTCTGGAACGGCACAATACCCGTAAACAACATAAGGTTTTTCGTTAGTGAAAGTTGTATTATCGTTTAAATAAAATCCGTTTACATTTAATTCATTTCCGTCTGTATCAATACCAATATTTATGGTTTCAATAAGTCCGGTAGCATCTTTTGAAGGGAATAAAAAATGAGCATCTTTTACTAGTGTAATTAGATGTACATCTTGCAAATTTTCTCCGTTATCAAAAATAATTTCATCTGTATAAATTGGGTTAGTAACTTGTGTGTAATCTATAGTAGTTTCAATAAAAATATACAGACTATCTTTTGCTAAAATTTCAACATCTTCAAATATTTTACCAGGAGTTCCATCAACATTTAATCTGTAAAATGAATTCTCTCCTTTGCCTAATTGAATAGAAGGAATTGAAATTGCGTTGCTACTTTTGTTGTAAACTTTTAAGTTGTAAGTACTTGATCCAATATTTGTAAATACGGTGTCTAAATAAACGGTATCTTTTGAAAATATAAGATTACCAGAACTTAATTCGGCTGAAAAATCTTTTCTACATGATGAAAAAATCACCAAAAGTAGAGCAATCAGAAAAGTTAGTGGATAACGCATTTAGGTTGTTTTTGTAAATGTAAAAATAATTTATTGAAGATTATTTTTTTATTAACTCAATTTCATACAATTTACTCCAATGTTTACCTGTTACAAAAATGCGATTATTTTCTTTGTCGAAAGCAATTCCGTTTAAAACTTCATCACTGCCATCTAAAGTTTGTTCTTTTAAAATTTCAGATTTTAAACTGTTTAAATTGGCAACTCCTTCAACTTTACCTGAAGTTGGGTCAACAATTAGAATGGAGTTTTTTTGCCAAATATTTGCGTAAATTTTTCCGTTTATATATTCAAGCTCGTTTAGTTTTTCAACTTTTTGCTTGTTTGTGTAGGCTTCAATATAATTTTCTTCTAATAATGTTTCGGGGTTTAAAAACCAAATGCGTTCTGTACCATCAGTTTTTATCAATTTTTCGCCATTATTTGTCAATCCCCAACCTTCACGACTTTTAGTGTATTTAAATTCTTTTTCTTTTTCAAAAGTTTCTAAATTATAAATAAATCCAATACCGCTTTGCCAAGTAAGTTGATACAATTTATTATTGAAAATAGTAATTCCTTCACCAAAATATGCAGCATCTAAATCTTGTTGCTGTAAAACTTTACCGGTTTTTAATTCTACTTTTCGAATAGATGAAGTTCCTTTTCTTCCGGTTCCTTCATATAAAAAACCTTTATAAAACTCTAAACCTTGCGTGTAAGCCTCTTTGTCATGAGGATACGTATTTATTATTTTGTACGTATAAACATCTGGAGCAATATCAGCCATGAAGTATACTGGTTGAGTTACTTTTTTAGTTTTATTTTCATAAAATACAATAGCAGTAATAGAGTGTTTTCCTAGCGTGAAATCACTAATTTTTAATGTAACTGTGTTGCCATTACTTTTTAATTTTTTTGAACCTATTGAAAATTGAACAGAGTCAATCGGTTTATTTCCTTTTTCAGAAATTGAAATTGTTAATTCTTGGTTTGTTTGTATTTTTTTAGGACTATTTATAACAAATTGGTATTCACTTTTACATGAGAATAGTGTAATAAATAGGAATAAACTTAAAAATGACTTGTAAGACATGGTTTAAATAGCGTTTTATGAATTTTTATGTAAATAAACTAAATTATTTGTTTGAAGTTTCAAAAATATAGTTAAATTTGCAGTCTTAAAAATAAAAATAGATTTAAAACGAGTTTACGATGAGAAAAGGTATACACCCAGAAAATTATAGAATGGTAGCATTTAAAGATATGTCTAACGAAGATGTGTTTTTAACTCGTTCAACAGTAAATACTAAAGAAACTTTAGATGTTGATGGTGTTGAATACCCTTTAGTAAAATTAGAGATTTCAAGAACTTCACATCCTTTTTACACTGGTAAAACTAAGATGATTGATACTGCTGGACGTATTGATAAGTTTAAAACTAAATATGCTAAATTTAAAAAGTAATTATTTAGTACTATCATATAAAAAAATCCTCAACGAAAGTTGAGGATTTTTTTATGCTTTAATATTTCATGTTGTAAAAAAAATAAACCCAATGCGATTAAACATTGGGTTTTAAAATTTATAAGTAATTTAAATCTTAAGCTAACATAGTAACCGGATTTTCAATAAATTGTTTTAAAGTTTGTAAAAAAGCTGATCCTGTAGCTCCGTCAACAGTTCTATGATCACAAGCTAAAGTTACTTTCATAGTATTTCCAACTACAATTTCATCATTTTTAACAACTGGTTTTTGAACAATTGCTCCAACAGATAAAATAGCTGAATTTGGTTGATTTATAATAGAAGTAAACTCAGAAATTCCAAACATTCCAAGGTTTGAAACTGTAAAAGTGCTTCCATCCATTTCTGCAGGAGTTAATTTTTTTGATTTTGCTCTTACAGCCATATCTTTTACTTCAGCACCAATTTGAGTCATGCTTTTTTGATCTGTGAAAGGAATAACAGGTACAACCAGTCCATCCTCAACAGCAACAGCAACACCAATATTTACGTGGTGATTGATACGTGTTCTATCATCAAACCATTGTGAATTTACTTTTGGGTGTTTTTTCAATGCCATAGCACTTGCTTTTACAACAATATCATTAAAAGACACTTTTGTGTCAGGAATTTCATTGATGGCTTTACGTGAAGTTATAGCGTTATCCATATCAATCTCAATCATTAAATAATAATGAGGAGCTGTAAATTTAGATTCTGCTAATCTTCGTGCAATAGTTTTACGCATTTGAGAATTATTCGTTTCCTCAAAGCTTTCTTCGCCTAATGAAATTGAAGGAGAGCTAGTTGTTGAAGCAGCAACAGGTACAAAATTCTCAACGTCAGATTTTACAATTCTTCCGTTTTCACCAGTTCCTGAAATAGTAGCCAAATTTATTCCTTTTTCTTCAGCTATTTTTTTTGCTAATGGAGAGGCTATAATTCTACCAGTATTAACAATTGCAGCTTGCTGTGAAGCTTCAGCAACAGCTGGAGCCTTTTTTGTGGGTTCTACAGTTGCAGTTTTAGGTTCTACAGTTGAAGTGTTTTCTGGTTCATCAGTTTTTATTTTGAAATCTTTAATAATAGTATCAATATTTTCATTTTCTTCACCAATAATTGCTAAAAGTGAATCTACAGGAGCGCCTTCACCATCTTTTAAACCAATGTACAAAAGTGTACCTTCGTTAAAAGATTCAAATTCCATGGTTGCTTTATCTGTTTCAATTTCAGCTAAAATATCACCTTCAGAAATTTTATCACCTACTTTTTTTAACCACTGTGCTACAACTCCTTCTGTCATTGTATCACTTAAGCGGGGCATTGTTATAATTTCAGCCATTTATTTATGTTTTAAAAAAGGATAGTCTTCTTGTTCGTATACCATATCGTATAAAAGTTGTTTGTCTGGGAATGGAGATTCTTCCGCAAATTTTTGACATTCTTCAACTTTGTCTTTTACTTCTTTATCCCACTCTTTGATTTGTTTATCCGATGCGTATTTTTTCTCTTTAATTACATCTAAAACTTGTGTAATTGGATCAATTTTACGGTACTCATCAACTTCATCTTTCGTTCTGTACTTTTGAGCATCACTCATTGAATGTCCTCTATAACGATATGTTTTAATATCTAATAAAGTTGGCCCGTCACCTCTTCTGGCTCTTTCAATAGCTTCGTTCATAGCTTCGGCAACTTTAACAGGGTTCATACCGTCAACAGGTCCACAAGGCATTTCATACCCTAAACCTAATTTCCAAATATCTTCATGGTTTGAAGTTCTGCTAACTGAAGTTCCCATAGCATAGCCATTATTTTCACAAATAAATACTACTGGTAATTTCCAGTTGATAGCCATATTAAAAGTTTCGTGTAATGATCCTTGACGAGCAGCTCCATCACCAAAATAGGTTAGTGTTACACCATCTCTTTCAAAATATTTATCAGCAAATGCTAAGCCAGCACCTAAAGGTATTTGACCACCTACAATTCCATGACCTCCATAAAAATTATGTTCAGGAGAAAAAATATGCATTGATCCTCCCATACCGTGTGAAGTACCAGTATCTTTTCCTAATAATTCAGCCATAATTCTTTTAGGATCTACGCCTAAACCAATTGGTTGTACGTGATTACGGTAAGCAGTAATCATTTTATCATTTTCTTTCATTGCATGTAAAGCGCCTGCTAGTACAGCTTCTTGTCCATTATATAAATGTAGAAAACCTCTAACTTTTTGCTGAATATATAATGCAGCTAATTTGTCTTCAAATTTTCTCCAAAAAAGCATGTCTTTATACCAATTGATATAAGTTCCTTTGGTTATTTTTTTCATTTGATAAAAACTATTTTAATTAAGTCGAATTGCAAAAATACTATTTTGGATTTTAGTATGTTACTAAACAGCTATTTTTTTTACTACAATGTTTTCGTAAATTTGCAATTAATTGAAAAAATATTAATAACTTTAAAGGTTTATTAAAATAAAATTATGAGATGTCTATTATTAGGCGATATATTTTATAAGTATTTATTTAAATAAAAATTAAACAAATAAAGTAATTTTTTGAAAATCTTTCAGTTATAATTATTGAGATTAAAGATAGATACTACAGTTGTGGGGACGACGATTTCTTTAATTTATTGTAACTGCTAGTTTTCTAATTATAGTATTTGTAAAAGATAAAAAATAATATACTACCGTTGTGGGGACGACAATATTATTACTTTTATGTAATTGCTTAATTGGAAAAGAAAAGTCTCGAGGAAACTCGAGACTTTTTAATTTAATAGTATGTAATTAAGAATATCTATTCTTCTATATAATCTTCAATTGGGTTACATGAGCACATTAAATTTCTATCTCCGTATGCGTCATCAACCCTTCTTACTGATGGCCAGAATTTATTTTCTTTTAAATAAGGTAATGGAAAGGCAGCTTCTTGACGAGTGTATGGATAATCCCATTCATTAGCTGTTAACATTTCTTCAGTATGTGGAGAGTTTTTTAAAGCCGAATAGGTGTCTCCACTTTCCATAGCATCAATTTCTCCTTTAATGCTAATTAACGCATCACAAAAACGATCTAATTCAACTTTGTATTCACTTTCAGTAGGTTCAATCATTAAAGTTCCTGCAACAGGAAATGAAACAGTAGGAGCGTGGTAACCGTAATCCATTAGTCTTTTAGCAATGTCAGTTACTTCAATACCTTTAACTTTAAATTCTCTAAAATCAACAATCATTTCGTGAGCCGCAAAACCATTTTCACCTGCATATAAAATTTTATAATGTTTTTCTAAACGTGCTTTTATATAATTTGCGTTTAAAATAGCATTTATAGTTGCTAACTTTAATCCGTTTGTGCCAAGCATTTTAATGTAACTATACGATATTAATAATACTAAAGCTGATCCCCAAGGAGCAGATGAAACTGCACTTATAGGAGTTTCTCCACCAGTTGGAATTATTGGGTTTGAAGGTAAAAACGGTGCTAAATGTTTGGTAACACAAATTGGACCAACTCCAGGGCCTCCACCACCGTGTGGAATTGCAAATGTTTTATGTAAATTTAGGTGACAAACATCTGCGCCAATTGTAGCTGGGTTTGTTAAACCAACTTGCGCGTTCATATTTGCACCATCCATATAAACTTGTCCGCCACGTTCGTGAATTATTTCAGTAATTTCTTTTATTGTACTCTCAAAAACACCGTGTGTAGATGGGTATGTAACCATTAATGCGGCTAAATTATCTTTATGTAATTCAGATTTTTCTCGTAAATCATCAACATCAATATTACCAGCCTCGGTAGATTTTGTAACAATTACTTTCATTCCGGCCATAACTGCTGAAGCAGGGTTTGTACCGTGAGCTGAAGAAGGTATTAAACAAATGTTTTTATGACCGTTGCCTTGGGATTCGTGATATGCCTTAATAACTAATAATCCAGCATATTCTCCAGATGCTCCTGAGTTTGGTTGTAATGAAGTTGCGTAAAAACCTGTAATTTCATTTAATGAAGCTTCTAGGTCTTTAAAAATTTCTTGGTAACCTTCAGCTTGTTCAATTGGAATAAAAGGGTGTAAATTTGCCCAGTTTGGCCAACTTAGTGGTAGCATTTCCGTGGCTGCATTCAGCTTCATAGTACACGAACCTAAAGAAATCATAGAATGGTTTAACGATAAATCTTTTCGTTCTAATTTTTTAATATAACGCATCATTTCAGTTTCTGAATGGTAATTTTCAAAAACTTCATTGGTCATAAATGGAGAAGTTCGTTTTAAATCTTCAGTTATTTTATATTCTTCAATTGAAGAGGTAGCAATGGTTTCTTTTCCTTCAGCTTTTGCTAAAATTGAAAGAATTTCATTCACATCATTTAAACTAGTCGTTTCATTTAGTGAAATAGCGACTAAATTTTTGTTTGGGTAGAAAAAATTAATGTGATTATTTTCAGCAATTTCTTTAACTTTAGAAATGTTATTAACTTCAACAATTAGAGTGTCAAAAAATGTAGTATTTTGTTGTTTTAAATTTAATTGAAATAAACCGTTGTTTAAAGTAGCTGTTAAATTTTGAATTTTATGCGCAATATAAATCAATCCTTTTTGGCCGTGATATACAGCATACATACCAGCCATAACGGCTAATAAAACTTGTGCTGTACAAATATTTGAAGTTGCTTTTTCACGTTTAATATGTTGTTCACGAGTTTGTAAAGCCATACGTAAAGCACGGTTTCCATCTTTATCTTGCGTAACACCAATAATTCTTCCGGGAAGTGAGCGTTTGTAAACTTCTTTAGTAGCAAAATAACCTGCGTGTGGTCCTCCATAACCCATAGGAATTCCAAATCTTTGTGTGGTTCCAACCACAACGTCAGCGCCCCATTCTCCAGGGGGAGTTAATATAGAAAGGCTTAGTAAATCAGCTGCTACTGCAATTTTTGCATCAACAGATTTTGCTTTTTCAACAAATGTTTTATAATTGTAAACCTCACCATTTTTTGCTGGATATTGAATGAGCGCACCATAAATATTTTCTGAAAATTCAAAAGTTTCATGATTTCCAAAAATCAATTCAATTTTTAGAGGAGTAGCACGTGTTTTTAAAATATCAATGGTTTGTGGTAAAACTTCATTTGAAACAAAAAACTGAGAAGCATTTATTTTCTTTTGATTACGTGATCTTGAATTAAATAACATAATCATTGCTTCAGCAGCAGCAGTTCCTTCATCTAATAATGAAGCATTTGATAATTCCATTCCGGTAAGTTCAGTTACCATAGTTTGGTAATTCAACAAGGCTTCTAAACGGCCTTGAGCAATTTCAGCTTGGTAAGGTGTGTAAGCTGTGTACCAACCTGGGTTTTCAAGAATATTTCGTTGAATTACACCTGGAAGTATTGTTGGATGGTATCCTAAACCAATATAATTTTTAAATAATTTATTTTTTGTGGCAAGCTCTTGGATATGAGTCATATATTCAAACTCACTCAATGCTTTTGGTAAATTTAGGTTGTTTTTTAATCGTATATCTGAAGGGATGGTTTTATTTATAAGCTCATCTACAGATGAAACTCCAATAGTTTTTACCATTTCTTTAACTTCATTTTCACTTGGACCAATATGTCTTAAAACGAATGAATCTGTTTTCATTGATGTGTTTTGTATATAAAATTTAAACGTTCCCAAAATTACTTAAATTTCAGGAATTTAAATGTTCTTTTTATTACTGAATACTAATATTTTGTTAACCAAAAATAAAGTAACTTAACAAATACTTACATTTGTGAAATGCAATTTTTAAGAAAAATACTAGACTTTTATATTTTTAGTAATATTCATGTAGCATTATCAGGGTTTTGTTTAACAAAAATAACCTTGCTAAAATTTGGAATTCAATCTAATTTAACACCTTTTTTTGTCGCCTTTTCTGTTTTAATTTCATATAATTTTATTCGTTTTTTTGAAATTAAAACAAATAGATTAAATTGGTTTAAACAGTGGTTTTTTGTGCACAAAAGTGGGTTGTTGTTAGTTTCTATCTTATCAAGTACTTTTTTAGCGTACATTATATTTTTTAGCAGTTTTAATTTAAAAGCAATTGTAATTCTTCTTCCTTTTGCTTTTGTAACTTTTTTTTATGTTGTGCCAATTTTAAAAAAAGAGAAACTTGAATTTTCTTTTCGAAATTTTCCTTCAATAAAAATTTTTAGTATTGCCGTTTCTTGGGCTGGTGTTACAGTATTTTTCCCGTTGTTTGAATTTGGTTATTCATTTACTTCAAATGTGTATATTGAATTTGTTCAACGTTTATTTATACTCATAGCCATAACACTACCTTTTGATATTAGAGATGTAACTGTTGATCCAAAAACATTAAAAACTTTACCACAAGAATTGGGTGTGAATAAATCTAAAATAGTTGGTTATGTGTTGTTGCTTCTTTTTGTGATTCTTGAAGTTATACAACGTAATTATTTTAATTCAAAAATAGTTATATCAATAGTTATTGTTTTTATAACAGCGTTGTTTTTAGGTTTTTCAACACCTAAAAGAACTCGTTATTATACTAGTTTTTGGGTGGAAGCAATTCCAATTTTTTGGTTTGTTTTAATTGCACTATTTTTATGAAATTAATAATAGAATTATGAATAAAAAGTATGCATCTTATTTTGAAGTGAATAAAGAAACTTGGGATAAAAAAGTCGCTATTCATGCTAAATCTGAATTTTATAATGTTGATGGTTTTATGAAAGGTAAAACTTCATTAAACAAATACGAACTAGAAGAATTAGGTGATATAAACGGAAAATCATTATTGCATTTGCAATGTCATTTTGGTCAAGATACTTTAAGTTTAGCAAGATTAGGAGCTAAATGTACCGGAATAGATTTATCTAGCGAAGGCATAAAACAAGCAAAATTATTGAATAATAAATTAGGGCTTGAAGCTATTTTTATTGAGTCTAATTTATATGATGTGCCAAAAAATGTAAAAGAACAATTTGATATTGTTTTCGCATCTTATGGCGTTATAGGCTGGCTGCCAGATTTAAAAACTTGGGGAGAAATTATAGCTAGTAAACTTAAAAAAGGTGGCTTTTTTTACTTAATTGAATTTCATCCAATTGTTTGGATGTTTGATTTTTTACAAACACCACCAAAGTTAACTTATCCATATTTACAAAGCGAGGCTATTTACGAAGAATATAAAGGAACGTATACGAATAACGATGCTGATATTGTTAGTAAAGAATATGGTTGGAATCACGGTTTAGGCGAAGTTGTTTCAGCGCTAACTTCTGCAGGTTTACAAATTGAATTTCTTCATGAATTTGAAAAATCACCGTATAATAGTTTTCCTGAAATGGAAAAAACTGAAGATGGAATGTTTGTGTTAAAAGAAAATCAACGAATGTTTCCATTATTGTACTCAATGCGAGCTACCAAAAAATAAAAAGGCTTCCATTTAGGAAGCCTTTTTTATTTATAGATTATAGTTATTGCTAACTTAATAATTTGTCTAGTTTTTCTTTTTCTTCTTCAGCTAAAGCACCATCAACTAAAATTCTACCACTGTGTTCATCAATAATAACTTTTTTACGACCAGCAATTTCAACTTGTCTTTGTGGTGGAATAGTAAAGAAAGAACCTCCAGAAGCTCCTCTGTCAATTGAAACAACAGCTAAACCATTTTTCACAGAAGATCTAATTCTATTGTAAGCTTTTAATAAATGATCATCAATTAATTCGCTATATTCTTTAGACATTTTAAGTAATAAAGCTTCTTCCTTAATAGTATCACCCATAATATCGCTTAATTCATCTGATTTATGTTTTAGTAAATCATCTTGTTTTGCAATATTCTCTTTTGTAGTTTCAACTACAATATTTTTTTGTTCAATTTTAACTTTGTATTCTTTAATTCTTTTTTCAGCTAATTCAATTTCAAGTTCTTGATATTCAATTTCTTTGGCTATTGAATTGAATTCTCTATTATTACGAACATTTTTTTGTTGCTCAGTATATTTTTTTGATAATTCTTTAGAATCATCAATTACAATTTTTTTAGCAGTAATTTCACTTTTTAAGTTAGTTACATCTTCATTTAAATTTGAAAGCCTTTTGTTTAAACCTACAATTTCATCTTCTAAATCTTCTATTTCTAAAGGTAGTTCACCTCTTACATTTTTAATTTCATCAGCTCTTGAATCAATTAATTGTAAGTCGTAAAGAGCTCTTAATTTTTCTTCAACAGTAACTTCTTTGCTTTTAGCCATATTATAAGTAATAAATTGGGTTTGTGTTTCTATTTGATAAAATGATGGCAAAATTAAGGAATTTTTTTGTAAGTATATCAACTAAAAGATTTTTTGTGAATTGTTCACTTTCAAAATGTCCAATATCTGCAATTACAAGTTTGTTCTCAGCTTTGTAAAATTCATGATATTTTATGTCTGAAGTAATATACATATCAGCACCAGCGTTTATAGCTTTTTCAATTGCAAAACTTCCTGAACCTCCTAAGACGGCGACTTTTTTAACGGGTTTTCCAATTAATTTTGAATGCCTAATACCTTTAGCATTCATTGTTTTTTTTATAAAATTTAAAAAGTCTAATTCACTTCTTTTTTCTTGTAATTCGCCAATCATTCCAAGTCCAATTTCTTGATTTAAATTTGCTAATGGTACAATATCAAAAGCAACTTCTTCATACGGGTGTGAATTAAAAAGCGCTGTTAGTATATTTTTTTCTTTATGTTTTTCAAAAATAACACTGATAAAAGTTTCATTTTCAGTGTGTAATTTCCCTTTTTCACCAATTACAGGATTTGAATTTTCGTTCCCTTTATAAGTTCCAAAACCTTCAGTATTAAAACTGCAATTATCGTAATTTCCAATACTACCAGCACCTGCATTAAAAAGCGCTTGCCTCACTTCTTCAGCATTATTACTTGGAACGTACGTTGTTAGTTTTTTTATGGTATTTTTTTGTGGAATTAAAACTTTTTTGTTTTGCAGCCCAAGTATTTCACAAATTTTAGCATTTACACCTTCAAAAGAGTTGTCTAAAGCCGTGTGCATTGCATAAATTGAAATATCGTTTTTAATTGCTTTTAGCACTACGCGTTCTACATAATTAGAGCCGTTTAATTTCTTCAATCCTGAAAATATAATTGGATGAAAGCTAACAATTAAATTGCAATTTTTCTCAATTGCTTCATCAACAATTACTTCCAAAGTGTCTAGTGTTACTAAAACTCCAGTTACTTTAGTTGAATAACTTCCAACTAGTAAACCAACATTATCAAAACTTTCAGCATAATTTAAAGGAGAAATTTCTTCAATACAATCTGTAATATCTTTAATTATCATAGTAGAAATAGAATTTGTGTAACAAAGATATATTTTAGATAAGAAAGTTGACCTATTTAGGTATAAATTTTTAATTTGTTTTGTATTTTAGCTTTTAGTGAATTTTTTTAGAAAAATACTGTTTCCGTTTTCATTATTGTATGGATTAATTACAAGTGTTCGTAATTATTTGTATCAAATAAATGTGTTCAAATCAACCAAATTTAAAGTTCCAACTATTGTTGTTGGGAATTTAAGTGTTGGTGGAACTGGAAAAACACCACAAATTGAGTATTTAATTAGGTTGTTGCAAAACAATTATAAGATTGCAGTTTTAAGTAGAGGTTACAAGCGTAAAAGCAAGGGTTTTATTATTGCTGATGAAAATTCTTCTTCGGAAGTTATTGGAGATGAACCATTTCAATATTATAAGAAGTTCCCTAATATTATAGTTTGTGTTGATGCAGATAGAACAAATGCTATTCAAAAGCTAGAAACCTTAGAAAATCCACCAGATATAGTTTTGTTAGATGATGCTTTTCAGCACAGAAAAGTACAAGGAGGTTTTAATATTTTACTAACTTCTTTTAGCGATTTGTATGTTGATGATGTACTATTGCCTACAGGAAATTTAAGAGAATCTAAGTCCGGAGCTAAAAGAGCACAAGTTATTATTGTAACAAAATGCCCAAGTACAATTTCTGAGGCTGAGCAGTTAGAGATTATAAATAGATTAAAACCAAGCTTAAATCAGCAAGTATTTTTTACAGCTATTGAATATGATAATGAGTTGAAAGGTTCTTCAACCTTAAATTTATTAGAATTAGTGAATAAAAAAATAATACTAATTACAGGAATTGCAAATCCGGCACCTTTAACAGATTATTTAAAAAGTCTAAATATTAAATTTAAACATTTAAAATACCCTGATCATTATAATTTTAAAAAGCATGAAGTTGAGAAAATAAATGCTTTAACTTTAGATAATAATAATTGTGTTATAACAACAGAGAAAGATTATGTTCGTATCTTTGTAGGATTGCAAAATTTGAGATATATATCAATACAAACAAAATTTGTAGCTAAAAGTACAAGTTTTGATAAATTAATAAATAAATATGTGGAATAAAGTTCAAGATACAGTTAAATTTCTTCAAGAGAAAGGAATAACAACACCAGATTATGGAATTATTTTAGGAACAGGTTTAGGGAATTTGGTTGATAAAATCAGCGTTGAACTTACCATTCCTTATGAGGAAATTCCAAACTTTCCAGTGTCAACAGTTGCTGGGCATTCAGGACAATTAATTTTTGGAACAATAGGAGATAAAAAAGTAATTGCAATGCGTGGGCGTTTTCATTATTATGAAGGTTGGACTATGGAACAAACAGTTTTTCCAGTGCGTGTAATGAAATATTTAGGCGTTGAAAATTTAATTGTTTCTAATGCTTCTGGAGGTGTTAACCCGGCTTTTAAAGTTGGAGATATTATGTTAATTACAGATCATATTAATTTTATTCCTGAACATCCTTTAAGAGGGGGGAACGATGATCGTTTTGGACCAAGATTTGTTGATATGCACGAGCCTTATAGTTATAAAATGATAGCTAAAATGGAAAAAATTGCAGCTAAAATGGATGTAACACTTCAAAAAGGAATTTATTTAGCTTTGCAAGGTCCTACTTTTGAAACTCCTGCAGAATATAGAATGGTGAAATTAGTTGGCGCTGATGCTGTTGGAATGTCAACCGTTCCTGAAGTAATTGTGGCAAAACACATGGGAATGACTTGCTTTGGAATTTCAGTAATTACAGATTTAGGTGTTGAAGGAATTGTTGAAGAAGTTTCTCATGAAGAAGTTCAAAAAGTAGCTAAAGTTGCTGAGAAAATTGTAGGTAAATTAGTTGAAGAATTTGTAAAAGCATAAGTTTAGAAGCATAAATAAATTTATAAAAAGCTATCATTCTGAATTTGGTTCAGAATGATAGCTTTTTAAGTAAGTTGTTGTTTTATAGTTTGTTGTAGTATAGGCTTTTTACAATACCATCAGCCAATCCAATTTTTGGAACGTAAATTTTAGTTGCTCCACTCCATTTCATGGCATTTATATATATTTTGGTAGCGGGGATAATTACATCAGCCCTATCCGGATTTAAACCCATTTCTGAAATACGTTGCTCGTAAGTCATTTGTTTTAAAAATTGATAATGAGCTTTCATGTAAATTAGCGACAATGGTTTTCCTAATTGTTTGCCAGATAATTTATATATCTTATTTATATTTCCACCTGAGCCAATAAGTGCAACTTTTTTTAAATCTTTAGTGTTTTCTCTAATCCAAATTTCAATATCCTCCCATATTTTCAGTGCTTCATCTTTGCTATAGTTAAGTAATCTAACAGTTCCTATTTTAAATGATTTTGAATTAACAATTTCGCCATTTGAAAATAACGTAAACTCTGTGCTTCCACCACCAACATCAACATAAAGGTACGGTTTATCACTTTCAATAACATCACTTAAATCGGTTGAAAAAATAATAGCGGCTTCTTTTTTACCATCAATAATGTTGATTTTCACTGAAGTCTGCTCAAAAATTTCATTGATAACATCATTTCCATTAGAAGCATCTCTCATAGCTGAAGTAGCACAAGCATAATACTTTTCAACACCGTGAACTTCCATTAGCAATTTAAAAGCGTTCATAGCTTTAATCATTCTAATTTTATTTTCTTCAGAAATTACACCTTTAATAAATGAATCAGCACCTAAACGGATTGGCACACGTACTAACGCAGATTTTTTAAAACTTGGTTTCTCATCTTTTTCAGTAATTACATTGGTAACAAGTAGGCGTACAGCATTTGATCCAATATCAATTCCAGCAAGTTTTTCAATTTTCAAAATCGTAATTATTTATAATTTTTAGGGAATTCAGTTAAAAATGTTTCTCCAGATTTAATGTTTTTCCAGTGGTTAGAATCAAATTTAATTCCAATAACACCACAAGTTGGTACATGATTTAGAAACTTATTTCCAAACTTATTTACAAAATCGCTAATTCCATGGTCATGGCTAAAAATAATAGCAGAATCAAAACCATCATCTAATGCTTTCACGGTTTTAATTAAATACCCATCACTAAAACTATATAGTGATTTGCTAATTTTAAGATTTGCTAGCGGGTAATTAAAGGTGTAACTAAAAATCATAGCAGTGTGCAATGCTCTATTTGCACAACTAGACACAAAAACATCTGGACTGGCTATTTTTTTTTCTAACACATTAGAAATCAAATAAGCATCATTTATCCCTCGTTTTTTTAAAGGACGGTCAATATCTTTAACTCCTTCGTATTCCCAAGAAGATTTTGCGTGTCTAACAATGTAAAGTGTTTTCATTTGGCGTTGGTTGGAGGTTCAAATATAAAAATTAAGGAGCTAATCTTTCAATTTTCCAATTAAAATCTTTTTGTAAAGTGTATTTAATTCTGTCGTGCATTCTATTTGGGCGTCCTTGCCAAAATTCAATACTTGTAGGCTTTACAATAAAACCACCCCAATTTTTGGGCCTTGTAATTTCTTTATCTTTAAACTTATCTTCAAAAGAAGCTAAACGATCATCTAAAAATTTACGTGATGGTACAACTTTACTTTGGTTTGAAGCCCAAGCACCAAGTTTACTTCCATCAGGCCTAGATTCAAAATATCCGTCTGATAAGTTTTCTGAAATTTTTTCAGCTTCTCCTTTTATAATTACTTGTCTTTCAATGTTATTCCAAAAAAATGATAAACAAACATTTGGGTTTTGTTTTATGGATTTCCCTTTTTCGCTATTGTAATTGGTGTAAAAAATAAATCCTTCCCACGTATATTTTTTTAAGAGAACAACTCTGTTTTGTGGAGTTCCATTCGTGTCAACTGTAGAAATTGTCATGGCGTTTGCTTCCGTATTCCCACCAAACTCTTCAACTTCAAAAAACCACTTTTGAAATAATTCCATAGGATTTTCCGGAACTTCTTTTTTAGAAAGCTCTTTTTTTTGGTAAACTTTTCGGTAATTACTTAAGTCTTTCTCCATACTACAAATTTAATTTTTCTTACTGAATAATAACAAGCCTAAGAAGGTTAAAAGGCCGTTTATAATTAATATAAAGAAGCCAAAATCAAAATTAAACCATTTTTTTGAATAAAAACTAACAGCAATTGTTACTATTGGTGCAAGTATAGCAATAAATGGTACAGCTTTATCCTTAACATTAAGTTTAGTAAATAACCCGAAAGCATACAATCCTAATAATGGGCCATAAGTGTAACCTGCAAACTGAAATATTTTTGAGATAACACTTTCATCAGTAATAAAATATTTGAAAATTAAAATGGTAGCAACTAAAATAAATGAAAAAAGAATATGTACTTGCTTTCTTATTTGTACTTGTTTTTTTACCGATTTATTTTGGTCAATTTCTAAAATGTCAATACTAAAAGAAGTAGTAAGTGATGTTAAAGCACTATCAGCGCTTGAATATGCTGCGGCTATAAGACCTAATAAAAAGAAAAGCGAAACTCCTAAACCTAAATCACCCAACATTGCAATGGTTGGGAATAGTTCATCTTTATGTGCGTTAATTTGGTTTGCAGTTGCATAATCGGTTAAAAGAACACCTAATGAAAGGAAGAAAAAGTTTACAATTACTAAAACAATGGTAAACCAAAACATGTTTTTCTGAGCATCTTTTAAAGTTTTGCAGGTTAGGTTTTTCTGCATCATATCTTGGTCAAGGCCAGTCATAACAACAGCAATAAAAGCACCAGTAAAAAATTGTTTCCAAAAGTAATTACCAGCCTTAATATCTTCAAAAAAGAATGTTTTTGAAAGTTTATTTTCAGAAATATAGCTGAATAAATTATCGATTTTTAATGCATCAGAAATTGTATAAATACACACTCCAACAGCAATTAACATAAATAATGTTTGTAAAGTATCTGTCCAAACTATGGTTTTAATTCCTCCTCTAAAAGTATACAACCAAATGAGTAGAATTGTAATTACAACCGTAACCCAAAAAGGAATTCCATAACTATCAAATAAAATTAACTGCAATACATTTGCTACTAAAAACAATCTAAATGATGAACCAATAATTCTTGAAAGTAAAAAGAAAGAAGCGCCAGTTTTATAACTATAATTCCCAAATCTATCTTTTAAATACGTGTAAATTGAAGTAAGGTTTAAGCGGTAATACAACGGTAACAAAACCAACCCAATAATTGCATAACCAATAATGTAACCCAATACCATTTGCATGTATGCAAACTGACTACCTTCAATCCAACCAGGAACTGAGATAAACGTAACGCCAGATAGTGATGCGCCAATCATTCCAAAAGCAACAACATACCAAGGTGATTGTTTATTAGCTTTAAAAAAAGTGTCGTTACTTTCGTTTTTTCCTGTTAAAAATGAAATTAAAATAAGAACACTAAAATATCCTATTATTAATAAAATGATATGTATTGGCTGCATAAATTGATATTTTAACAAAGAAACTAAAATTATTGAGAATATCATTTCCTAATTGTACATTTGCTGCATGAATTTTTCTTCAAAACTTTTAGAAAATGCCGTAAATGAGGTTTCTCAGTTGCCAGGAATTGGTAAAAGAACAGCGCTTAGATTGGTGTTGCATTTGTTAAAACAACCAACTTCACAAACGCATCAATTATCAAATTCATTGACTAATTTAGTTGATGAAATAAAATTGTGTAAAAAATGCCATAATATTTCTGATGTTGAAGTATGTCAGATTTGTGCTAATCCATTAAGAAATTCAAAAATTATTTGTGTTGTTGAAGATGTAAGGGATGTAATGGCCATTGAAAATACAGCTCAGTTTAAAGGCTTGTATCACGTTTTGGGTGGGAAAATTTCACCTATTGAGGGTGTTGGGCCTCATAATTTAACAATTCAAAGTCTGGTTGAAAAGATAAAAAGTGGAAGTATAAACGAAATAATTTTTGCGTTAAGTTCAACTATTGAAGGAGATACTACAAACTTTTATATATTTAAGCAAATTGAAGGGTTTAATGTGAAAACTTCAACTATTGCTCGTGGTATAGCGGTAGGAGATGAACTTGAATACGCTGACGAGATAACTTTAGGAAGAAGTATTGTAAATAGAATTCCCTTTGAAAAGTCATTTTAATTGATGGATTTATCTGTAATAATTGTAAATTATAATGTTCAGTATTTTTTAGAGCAGTGTATATTAAGTGTGCAAGCTGCTTCTAAAAATTTACAGACTGAAATTATTGTGATTGATAATAATTCTACAGATACTAGTTGTCAATTAATTTTAGAAAAATATCCTGAAGTAATTCTTATTCAAAATAAAGAAAATGTTGGTTTTTCAAAAGCAAATAACCAAGGAGTTAAAATTGCTAAGGGGGAATATATTTTAATTTTAAATCCTGATACTGTTGTTGCAGAAGATACATTTACTCAAATTTTAGCATATGCAAAAAGCAAACAAAATTTAGGTGTTTTAGGTGTTAAATTAATTGATGGCTCAGGGAAGTTTTTGCCAGAAAGTAAACGGGGAATACCAACACCACAAGTTTCGTTTAATAAACTTTTTGGAATTTCAAGTAAACGAACTGGGAAATATTATGCAACTCATTTAAATGAAAATGAAACAGGAGTTGTTGATATTTTAGTTGGTGCTTTTATGTTGGTGAAAAGATCAGTTTATAACGAAGTAAATGGTTTTGATGAAGCATATTTTATGTACGGTGAAGATATTGATTTAAGTTATAAAATTTTAAATAAAGGATATCAGAATTATTATTACGCAAACTCGCAAGTAGTTCATTATAAGGGTGAAAGCACAAAAAAAGACATTAAAAATTTAAAATATTTTCACGAGGCTATGAAAATATTTTATAAAAAGCATTTTAAGCTAAATCGTATTTATGATTTTATAATGAGCTTTGGAATTGAATTGTGGTTTTTATTAAAATATTTTAAATTTTCACAACCTAAAAACGGTTTAAAGGATAGCTTTAATATATTAAATATAGATAAAAATTTAATTGATGATTTTGAGCAAATTAAAACCTTAATTAGAAAAAAAGCTATTGATACACTTATTTTTGACAATGCAATTATTTCTAACAAAAAAATAATTACACATTTTCAAGAGCTTAAAGATGAAAATGTTATTTTTAAAATTCAACCAAAAAACACTAATTTTTTAATTGGAAGCATTAATGCTTCCAATATGGGGAAAGTTGATTTTTTTGAAAACAATTAATTTTTTTCAATTCTAATTCTTGCATCAACGGCAATAACCTCTTTTGAATTTCCTAGAAGAGGATTCAAATCTAATTCACTTATTTCAGGAGCTATTTCAACTAAATTAGCCACTTTTGAAATTATTTCAGCGAATAAACTTTCATTAATACCTTCTTGATTTCTAGCGCCTTGCAAAATTTTATATGATTTTAAATTTTGAATCATTTCACTAGCTTCACTTTTTGAAATTGGAGCCAAAGCAGCACTAATATCTTTTAAAACTTCAATGTAAATTCCACCTAAACCGCATAACACTAAATGCCCAAAATTGTCTTCTTTTTTTGCGCCAATAAATAATTCAATCCCTTTTTTCATAGGCTGAATTAAAACAGCAGTTGCTCCATCAATTTGTATTATTTTATCATAGGATTCGTTTAGTTTTTCTTCTGAAGAAATATTTAAAATAATCCCTCCAACATCACTTTTATGAACTGGACCAACAACTTTCATTACCACAGGAAAACCTATTTTTTGAACTCCAAGCAAACAAGTTTTTTTAGTTTTACAAATTGCTTCTTGCACTATTGGAATTCCTGCAGCAGTCAATAGTTCTTTTACTTGTTGCGGATGTAAATAACCACCGTTACTTTTATCAACAATATTCCTTATGGTATTTTTATAAACTTTAAATTCTGAATTTTTAGGAGTACTTGGTTTTGGAGTTGCGTAAATTTTACCTAAAGCATTTCCAAAAATAACTTCATCAGGAAAATTGATATTTCCTTTTGAAATAAAATAATCAATCTCATTTTTCACATTCACAACTGAAGGTAGAACAGGGAAAATTGGTTTTTTGCAAGTTTTCATTTTTTTATGAAGAACATCATAAACGTCAAACACTTCAAATAAACCAGGGCTTCCAAAAATTACAACCATAGCATTTATAGTTGGAAATTTATTTTCGCAATAATCAATAATTATTTCTAATTGTTCGGCAGTTCCAGTCGCTAAAAAATCAATAGGATTAGAAACGGATGAGCCAACGTATAAGTTGGTTAACAATTCTTCACTTTCTTTACCTGTAATTTCAGGTATATTTAAACCATTTTTTGAAAGAGCATCTGTTAACATTACTGCTGGTCCGCCTGCGTGTGTAATAATGGCAATATTTTTTCCAGTTAACTCAGGACGTGTAAAAATTGAAGCTACTGTGATTAACTCATTTCTTCCAAAACATCTAATAATTCCGGCTTTTTTGAACAACGCATCTACGGCAATATCTGAATTAGCTAAAGCGCCTGTGTGTGAACTTGCAGCTCTACTTCCTTCATCTGAACTTCCTGCTTTAATAGCTGCAATTTTGCAACCTTTATTAATTAAAGAAGTTGCGTGTTTTAATATTTTTTTAGGATTGTTAATACTTTCAATATAAAGTAGTTTTATGGTTGAACTTGTTTTAGAATCAAAAGTTGTGTCTAAATGTTCTAAAATTTCTTCAATGCCAATTTGAGCTGAATTACCAACAGAATAAACACTCGAAAATGTGAGTCCAGTAGCCATTGCTGCTTCAATAATAAAAACAGCTGTAGCTCCAGAGCCTGAAATAAAATCAACTCCTTTTGGATTTAATTTTGGAATTGGAGTTGTAAAAACACCTGCATAATTCTGATTTATTAAGCCAATATTATTAGGCCCTAATAAAGATCCGCCAACAGCACTTATTTCATTAACTATTTGTTGTTCTAATTTTTCACCTTCTTCATCTTTTTCACTAAAACCTGCTGAAAAAATAATAAATCCTTTGGTGTTTTTTTGCTGTGTTAAAACTTTTATTGTTTCTAAAATATACTTTGAAGCAATTGCTATAATTGCTAAATCTACTTTAGGAATTTCAGTAATGTTTTTATAACATTTAACTCCTTGAATTGTTGTTTCTTTTGGATTTACAGTAACTAATTCACCTTTAAAATTATGGTCAATTAAATTTTTAAGAACTCTCCCGCCAGGTGTTTGAATATTATTTGAAGCGCCTACGATAGCAATACTTTTGGGATTGATTAAATTTTTATGAAGCATTTATAAATATACGTTTTTTATGAAACAATTTCTAGCGCAATTTCTTTTCCTTTATTATAAGCTTCTAAATTTTTTCTTACAATTTTTTCGCCTTTGCGTTCAAAAAGTGTTTTAATTGCTTCTTGCAAACTTTCATCACTTAAAGGAAGTTGTGCAGCTGCAGCACCTAATAAAACTATGTTTGTAGCTTTTGAATTCCCTAAGCTTTTAGCAATGGTTTTTGCATCAATTAGCAAGCTGTTTGGATGTGTTTTAATTTCATTATATAATGCTTCTAACTCCGGATAATTAGTAATATTTACAAATGGATTTATATCTGTTACCAATAAACCATCTTTTTTCAAAAAAGGTAAATAACGTAATAATTCCATAGGTTCAACAGAAATTATCATATCTGCTTTTCCCTGCGGAATTAAATCTGAATGTATTTCTTTATCTGAAATTCGAACATGAGATTGTACAGCACCACCACGTTGACTCATTCCGTGAACTTCAGATTGTTTAATATTTAAGTTGGAAGCTAAAGCCGCAGTGTCTAAAACTGCTGCAATAGTTAAAATTCCTTGTCCGCCAACACCGGCTAATATGATATTTGTTTTCATTTGTTTACAATTAATTTAATGAAACTTTTTTAAGGTTTTTAAGCTTGTCCTTTTTTTCTTTTGGTAATTGAACACAAGGACGTTGCGCAATTACAACTGAAACGCCTTTGTGGTTAATTTCATTTCTAATCAAATCAATATTTTTGTCTAAATTTTTATGCAACGGATTGATTAATTTTAAATGATTTTCATCAACACCAAGTCCTTTACAAATGTCTATCAATCTACCAGAAGCTGAAGAGTCTTGAGCGCCAGTCATAGCAATTGCTGAATTGTCTGAAATAATAACTGTAATTGGTGAGTTTTCAATAACGGCTTCTAACAAGCCTGTCATACCTGAATGTGTGAAAGTTGAATCACCAATAATAGCAACTGAAGGATGAATTCCAGCATCAGAAGCACCTTTTGCCATAGTAATTGAAGCTCCCATATCAATTAGTGTATTTATACTTTCATATGGTGGTAAAACACCCAAAGCGTAACATCCGATATCACCAAAAACTTGCTGATTGCTATTTTCTTTACTTAGTTGATTTACAGCTTCAAATAAATCTCTGTGTGCACAACCAACACATAATTCGGGTGGGCGACCAGTTACAATTTTAGGCATTTCAGTAAAGTGTTTTACTTCAAAACCTAAAGCTTCTGAAATATTATCAGGGTTTAGTTCTCCAACTCGGTTTAAATGCCCAGTTAAACGTCCAATTACTTTTTTATTTTCACTAAAATAATCAGCAACTAATTCTTCAATAAAAGGAGATCCATCTTCTAAAACTAATATTTTTTTACACGTATCAAATAGCTTTTTAACTTGCTTTTTAGGTAATGGGTATTGTGATATTTTTAATATTGGGAATGGACAATCACCATCATCAAAATTTTCCATTAGATAATTATATGCAATTCCTGAGGCAATAATTCCCATAGAAGTATTTGGGCCATCAATAAATGTATTGAAATAACTATTTTCTGAACTTTCTCTTGTATCGCTTTGAATATCCACTAAATGCTGATATCTGTTTCTTGCATGCATTGGGATTAGTTGAAACTGATGTGGGTTTTTTGGTAAATGAATATTGTTTTGTAATTCACCTTTACTTGTCTCAATTCCGGCTCTAGAATGAGATAAGCGCGTAACCATTCTTACCATAACAGGTAAGCCCATTTGCTCAGATAAATGAAAAGCATATCTTGTAATATTATAGGTTTCTTGTTGGTTTGAGGGCTCTAAAATAGGAATCATAGCAAATCTTCCATAATTACGAGAATCTTGTTCGTTTTGTGAAGAATGCATGGATGGATCATCAGCAACCACCACAACTAAACCGCCGTTAATTCCTGAAACGGCCATATTCATAAATACATCAGCAGCAACATTTAAGCCTACATGTTTCATAACTGTTAGTACTCTTTTTCCTGCATAAGACATACCAAGTGCAGCTTCCATAGCTGTCTTTTCATTTACTGACCATTGTGAATGAATATTTAAGGTTTTTGCAGTTTTTGATTTCTGTATATATTCTGTAATCTCTGTTGAAGGAGTTCCTGGGTAGGCATAAACACCTGATATTCCTGCATCTATTGCAGCTTGTGCTAATGCTTCATTACCTAATAGAAGTTTTTTCATAAAATTCTAGTTTGAAAATTGTTTTAGTAAAGCAGTAAATTTACGAAAGCGTTTTCGAAAGAATTATGACTTTAATCATAATGTAACAAGTAACACATTGAAAAAGAGTGTTTTAATTATGTAATAAAACTAAATAAACATTACGATTAAATGAAGGTATTTTAGAAAAACATTGAATAATATTCAAAAAAATAGTAAAGAGTTTGTTGGAACGATAAATATAGTTATTGTTCCAATTATTGTTTTTTTGAATATTTTTATACAATTATAAATTTGTCATTCCTGCGAAGGCAGGAATCTAATCCAAGCTGTTAAAAAAGTAACGCCCTAAGTAATATAAAACTTAGCCTTTTTAAAGTTTTGTAGAGTTAAGATCTAATTATTTAGTTGTGGTTAATATTTTACTGTTTTATTTTGGATTCCTGCTACGCAGGAATGACAGCAATATTTTTTACGGTTTATCCCAACTTTTTTTAGCTCTTATTTTTTTATATAGTTTAATACCTAGCATTAATAGTACAGACACACTTACAATTCCAGCAACACCAAAAATCCAACCAAGTGAAGTTTTAAGGATTACTAAAAATACACAGGCAAATAATATGATAGTTGCTACTTCATTCCAAATTCTTAAAGCAAATGAAGAATATTTTAAAAACCCTTTTTCAACTTGATTGTATAAAATTTGGCAAGACCAATGATATGCGAAAAGTGCTGCAACAAACCCTAGTTTAATAAGCATCCAATTTTGTTGTAACCAACCAGGCTGTAAAACCAATAACCAAATAGCAAAAAGTGTTGCTAAAACTGCTGAAGGCCAAGTAATAATATACCAAAGCCTTTTAATCATTAATTTGTATTGTTTTAATAAAATATTTTTTTCTATTTCGGTTTTTTCTTCAGCCTCTTTATAATAGATAAATAATCTAATAATATAAAATAAGCCTGAAAACCAGGTTGTTATAAAAATAATGTGTAACGATTTTATATATAAATAATCCATTATTAATTTGTTTTTTTACTCCAGTTGTTAATCCATCCTGAAAGTGTTTTTGCCCAAGTATCGTCATCATTTAGGCAAGGAACTGTATTGAATTTTTTTCCACCATTCTCAATAAAAGAGTGTTTAGCTTCCATGCCAATTTCTTCTAAAGTTTCTAAACAGTCTGAAACAAAAGCGGGTGTAACAACTACTAAATTTTTAACACCATCTTTAGCAAAATTATCTATAGTTAAATCAGTGTAAGGTTGTAACCAAGGGTCTCGACCTAATCTAGATTGAAATGAAGTACTGTAGGTTCCTTCTTTCAAGTTTAATTGTTTCGCTACTAATTTTGTTGTTTCATAGCATTGATGTCTGTAGCAAAACTCATGCGCTTTAGAAGGTGTGTTGCAGCAACTGCCATCTATTTTGCAATGAGATTTAGTAATATCAGATTTTTTTATGTGCCTTTCTGGAACTCCGTGATATGAAAATAACAAATGGTCAGGTTTCAATATCTCAAGTTGCTTTTGAATGCTTTCTCCTAAAACTTGAATATAATCTTCATTATTATAAAATGCAGGAACAGTAGTTAGTTTAATTTGTGGGTATTTCTTTTTTATAATCTTTTCAGCTAAAACAATGATGGTTTCAGTTGTAGCCATTGCAAATTGTGGATATAACGGAATTAACAAAATTTCGGTAACACCTTTATTAGCTAATTTTTTAATGCCGCTTTCTATGGATGGATTTCCATAGCGCATTGAAAGTTCAACAGGAATATCTAAATTTTCTTGTACTTTTTTGTGTAATCTTTCAGAAAGCACAATTAAAGGAGAGCCTTCTTTCCACCATATTTTTTTATAAGCTTCTGCTGATTTTTTTGGTCTTGTATTTAAAATAATTCCTTTTACAACAAATGCCCGAACAAGATAAGGAGTGTCAATAACTCTTTTGTCCATTAAAAATTCATCTAAATAATTTTTTACATCTTTTACTGAAGTACTGTTTGGTGAACCCAAATTCACAAGTAAAGTTCCTTTCATTTAATTATGATTTTGAGAATTGTTTAGGCGTAATTCCATATGTTCTTTTAAATGCTGCAATAAAATGGCTTGATGCACTATAACCTAAATGAACAGTTATTTCGTTTACGTTTAATTGATTTTCTATTAAAAGTTTTTTTGCAAGTTCCATTTTATAATTTAATAAAAATGTAAAAACAGGTGCGCCGTAAAATTCTTTAAATTCAGTTTTTAATTTTTTAATATTTAGTCCAACTTCTTTTGCTAAATCTGGTAGCGAAGGTGGATTATTCATGTCTTTAAGAATTATTTGTTTGGCATGTTTAATTTTGGTAATAGTTTCTTCAGTAGCAATATACGGACAAGATTCATTATTGCTTTCTGTTGGTTTGCTAAAATAATAACTTAATAACTCATAAATTTTTCCTTTAATAAAAATAGGTCTAAGTGTATCATTAGTCTGCTTTGTTGTAAGCTGGTTTAGAATTAATTTTAAGTTGGAATTAATTTCTTTTGGTTCAATAATAGGGTTTTCTCCTTTTAGGCTGTTGTAGTTAAATAAAACAGTACCGTCAATTGAAAAAAGTGAATGAAAATATTCAATAGAAATTAGTACAACTGTTAATTCAGCATCTGGAGGTAAATTAAAAAGAACATTCATTTGTTCATCTTTAAAATAGACCATGCTAGAATTATCGGCAGTTAAGTTTATGGCACAATGCTCAAAATTAAAAGCCACTTTACATTCGTTGCGATTGCAAAAATAAAGTTGAATGCAATTGTTTTTTAATTGACACTTAAATAATTCAGAGTTAGAAGTTAAGTTGTTGAAATGAAATACTTTAAAAGTGTTGCTTTCTGTAAAAATAAGACTGGTACTTTTATCGATGTTTTTATAGCTTTCTAATGAGAATTTCATACGTTGTTTTTGCCAATTAACTTATAGATGTATGCAAAAGTAACAATTAAATTTAATATAAAGAAATTATAAATTTTATAGTGAAACTGACAAATGTCATATTTTTAAAGACCTATTTTTACTGACATTTGTCAGTGTTTTTATTAAAATCTACTAATTTAGAAACATTCTAAATTAGTAGTGATAACTTATGTCGACAATAAAAGTACTTTTGTCGATATTTTGTAAGAATATATATTAGTACTTTTGTCGATACTTATTGGTAATACCATTTTTTTATGAGTCAAGAAAATTTACCTACAAAATTATACAATGTAGGATTAAGTTATAAAAAAGCAGATGTGAAAGTCCGTGGAGCTTTTAGTGTAACTAAAGAAAATCAAAAATTATTATTAAAAGCTGCTAAAGCTAATGGGATTGATGGGATTTTTGTTTTATCTACTTGTAACAGAACCGAGATTACTGGTTTTGCAAAGCATCCTTTTGAGTTAATTAGTTTATTAATAAAATATTCAAACGGAAATGTTGAAGATTTTATTGAGGTTTCTAATGTGTATAAAAATAAAGATGCAGTAAAGCATTTGTTCAATATTGGCACAGGTTTAGATAGTCAAATTTTAGGTGATTATGAAATAGTTGGTCAATTGAAAGAGGCTTTTAAACTGGCTAAAAAAATGAAAACAACTAACGCTTATTTAGAGCGTTTAATGAATTTGGTTTTACAGGCTAGTAAAGATGTTAAAAACAATACAAAATTAAGCTCAGGTACAACTTCAGTTGCCTATGCGGCAATTCAATACATTGTTGAGAATATTGAAGATCATTGTTCAAATAAAATTCTAATTTATGGTTTAGGTGAAATTGGTAAAAACACTTGTAAAAACGTGTTAAATTACACTTCAAACAAGCAAATTACTTTAATAAATAGAACACATGAAACAGCCTTGGGTTTTGTTGAACAACATCCTGAAGTTAAAGCTGGGAATTATTCAGATTTAAAAAATCAAATTCAGAATACTGATATATTAATAGTTGCAACTGGTGCAAGTACGCCTACTGTAACAAAAGAAGATTTAAGAGAAAATCAAAAATTATTAATTTTAGATTTATCAATGCCAGAAAATGTTGATGCATCAGTAAAAGAACTCTCAGAAGTAACACTGGTAAATGTTGATGAACTTTCTAAAATTACCGATAAAACAATTAAAGTTCGTGAAAGTGAAATTCCGGCTGCTGAGAAAATAATTGAAAAGTATAAAGAAGAGTTTAATGAATGGATTTCTCTTCGTAAATTTGTACCTGCTGTGAATGCTTTAAAAAAATCGCTTCTAGCAATACAACATGATGAAATTGATTTTCATTCTAAAAAAATAAAAGATTTTAATGTTGAACACGCTGAATTTGTAACTTCGCGTATGATTCAAAAAATCACCACACAATTTGTGAAACACTTAAAAGATGAGGACACAGCCATTGATCAAAGTATAGGTGTTATTAGCAAAATGTTTAATATTAAAGAGTTAAGTTTGAATGAGAACGATTAAAATAGGAACTAGATCAAGTGAATTAGCCCTTTGGCAAGCAAATACAGTTTCAGGTCAATTGGAACACTTAGGTTACAAAACTGAAATAGTTAAAATAGATTCAATAGGAGACGTAGTTTTAGATAAACCTTTATACGAATTAGGAATTACAGGTGTTTTTACAAAAAATTTAGACATTGCATTATTAAACGGTAAAGTTGATATTGCTGTGCATTCATTTAAAGATGTGCCTACAAAATTACCAAACGGTGTTGTGCAAGCTGCAATTTTAAAGAGAGGTGATTTTAACGATATTTTAGTGATTAAAGATGATGAAAATTTCTTCGCAAATGACTCTGCAATAATTGCAACTGGAAGTTTACGTAGAAAAGCACAATGGTTATATCGTTACCCGCATCATACAATTACAGGTTTAAGAGGAAATGTAAATACACGTTTACAAAAATTAGAAGACAATGATTGGGATGGAGCAATTTTTGCTGCTGCCGGATTGAAAAGATTGAAATTACTACCAGAAAAAGAAAAGCACATTAAATTAGACTGGATGATTCCTGCACCTGCACAAGGAGCGGTTATGATTGCTGCTTTGGAAAAAGATGAAGAACTTCTTGAAATTTGTAAAGAGTTAAATGATGAAAATACAGCAACTTGTGTTGGAATTGAACGCGAGTTTTTAAGAGTTTTAGAAGGTGGTTGTACTGCGCCAATTGGTGCTTTGGCAATGATTTGGGATGAAGAAATAAAATTTAAAGGTGTTTTGTTTAGTCCTGATGGAAAAAATAAAATTGAATTTTATAAAGAAGTACCTGCAAATAACGCAACTGATTTAGGAGAATATGCTGCTAACTATATTTTAGAAAGAGGTGGGAAAAAGTTAATGCGTGAAGTAATTACTATTGATAAAGAATTAAATATTTATTCAACAAAAAACCTTTCTTTAGATCAAAAAAGTAGTTTAATAACTAAGGTTGGTGTTTCAATGAGTGATTTTATTACAACTAGAAGCAACCGTTTAAAAGTAAAAGTTGTAAAAAATAAGATTGAAAACGTAGTAATTACAAGTCAAAACACAGTAGATGCTTTATTAGATAATTTTTCACCTGTTGAATTAAATTTCACCAATATTTATTGCGTTGGTAAAAGAACAAAACGGTTGATTGAAAAGAAAATAGGAAAAGTTACACACGTTGAAACTTCAGCAGTAAACTTGGCTAATTTTTTAGTGAAAAATATAAAAGAAAAAGAAGTTACTTATTTTTGTGGGAACAAAAGAAGAGGTGAACTTCCAACTATTTTATCAGAAAATAATATAGAGGTAAACGAGGTGGTGTCTTACCAAACGCAATTAACTCCAAGAAAAATTGGAGCAAATTTTAATGGAGTTCTTTTTTATAGTCCAACAGGTATTGAAAGCTATTTAAAAGACAATCAAACAAGTGATAGTACTGCATTTTGTATTGGTGAAACAACCGCGTTAGAAGCAAAAAAATATTTTAAAAACGTGATTGTAGCAGCAGTTCCAACTGTAGAAAGTGTGTTGAAGTCTGTAAATGAATATTATCAAGAATCATAAAATTAAAGAGTTATGAATAGAACAAGACGTTTGCGTAAAACAGAAAATATTCGCCGTTTAGTTAGAGAAAACAAACTAACAATTGATGATTTAATTTACCCGTTATTTATTGAAGAAGGTGAAAATATTGAAACTGAAATAGTTTCAATGCCGGGTATAAAAAGATGGTCATTAGATAAAATTTCAAAAGAATTAGATGAAGTTGTTGAGTTGAACATCCCTGCAGTATTACTTTTTGGAATTCCTACAGAAAAAGATGAAGTAGGTTCAGAGACGTGGAATGATGATGGAATTATGCAACAGGCAGTTCGTTTTATCAAAAAAAATTATCCAAGTTTATATGTAATTACTGATGTTTGTTTCTGTGAATATACAAGTCACGGTCATTGTGGAATTATTCACGAGAATGATGTTGATAATGATGCTACTCTTGTAAATATAGCTAAGCAAGTTATTTCTCATGCAAAAGCAGGTGTAGATATGGTTGCGCCATCTGGAATGATGGATGGAATGATTGAAACAATTAGGCAAGCACTAGATAATACAGGTTTTTCAAACCTTCCAATTATGTCGTATGCAGTAAAATATTCTTCTGCTTTTTATGGGCCTTTTAGAGATGCAGCAGATTCTGCACCAACATTTGGAGATAGAAGAACGTATCAAATGGACCCTTCAAATAGAGATGAAGGAATGCGTGAAGCTACTTTTGATGATCAAGAAGGGGCAGATATTTTAATGGTGAAACCAGCATTATCATATTTAGACATCATTAGAGATTTAAAAAATGATTTTGACAGACCAATTGCTTGTTATAATGTAAGCGGTGAATATGCAATGGTTAAAGCTGCTGCTGAAAAAGGATGGATTGATGGTGAACGCGTAATGATGGAAAGTTTACTATCTATGAAAAGAGCTGGGGCTGATATAATTATCACGTATTTTGCTAAAGAAGTAGCAAAAGTATTATTGAAAAAATAGAAGATTATGAAATTAGAAAAATCAATAGAATTATACACAAAAGGGAAAAAACATTTAGTTGGCGCAGTAAATTCGCCTGTTAGAGCTTTTAAATCTGTTGGAGGTGTTCCTTTGTTTATTGATAGAGCCAAAGGAAGTAAAATTATTGATGTTGATGGGAATGAATATGTAGACATGGTGTTGTCTTATGGCCCAATGATTTTAGGCCATAGAAACAGCGTTGTTGAAAGTACTATAAAAAAATACTTAAAAAAAGGGTACACTTTTGGAGCTTCAACAAAAGGTGAAATTATTTTAGCTGAAATGGTTTGTAATGCTTTTCCTGGAATGGATAAAGTTCGTTTTGTAAACTCAGGAACAGAAGCTGTTTTTAGTGCTATTC
>NZ_WTAR01000155.1 GCF_013139515.1 Lutibacter sp. | reverse complement strand
TTAGCAATGTTCTTGGAGCTGATACTTGGCTTGAAGCTTGGCAAGGAACTGCAGATGCTTGTGGAGCTCCAGTAGCCCCTCATGATGGAACAGCTGTTGCAACTTATAGCTATGATGCAGTTGGAGGTAAAGTAACTATTAATGGTACAGGAGCCTATTTAGGAATTCCAAAGGCAAACAATGCAGGAGAACTAGATGCAGTTAGTGTCCCAACTTCTATTACATATGATATAGTTTTATCAGATAACGACAATACGATGAACTTAGTTATTGAAACTGGTACAGGAGTATTTTGGTCATTCAAGTTAGTAAGAGAAGGTTCTAGTACTGGCGGTGGAGGAGAAACTGGAACTCAAATAGATTTTCCGGTAGATTTTGAAAGCTCAACTGTAGATTATACACTAACTGATTTTGGAGATAACATTTCTGAGCTTATTGTAGATCCTAACGATGCTAATAACATGATAGTGAAAGTTATAAAACCTACCTCAGCACCGCTTTGGGCAGGTACTACAATTGGTACTGATGCCGGTTTTGCAACAAATATTCCTATTACATTAACTAATTCTAAAATGACAGTTCGTGTTTGGTCGCCAGACGCTGGTACACCAATACGTTTGAAAATTGAAGATGCAAATGATGTTACACATACCTGTGAAACAGAGGTTAACACTACCGTATCAGGAGGTTGGGAAACTTTAGAGTTTGATTTTACGAATCAAGCAACTGGAACAGAGCTTTTAAGCGTTGGTTTAAATAATGGTTGGGTTTATAACAAGGCATCTATCTTTTTCAATTTTGGTACTGATGGAGCAACAACTGGTGAGAAAATATATTACTTTGATGATGTATTATTTATTCAATAATTAAAAAAACAATAAAAAATGAAAAATATAAAATATATAATTGGTCTTTTCCTTACACTGGCATTTTTTGTTAGTTGTGAAGAGGATAACTACAAATTGGGGGATCTAATTGCTCCCTCAAATGTTCAAATAGCAGACCCAGTAATTGTTGGGCAGGATTTAAATAATCCTGAGTTTGAAAATGGAGATGGTAGTGGTTTTGTAACATTTACAACAACGGCCAATAATGTGATAAGCTATAATTTTAATTTTGGAGATGGTTCTAGTGAAGTGGTACCTTCTGGTGTTATAACACATAGATATACTAAAGTTGGAGTAAATAACTTTACTGTAATTGTAAGTGCAATTGGAACAGGAGGAGTTACATCAACTACTTCAATTGATGTTACAGTTTACAGTTCATTTTCAGATGTAGAAGCTGAAAATATTTTAAGTGGAGGTATTATAGGTGAAGGTAAAAAATGGTATTGGGCAGCTGATTTACCACTACATGTTGGTATGGGTACAGCTTATGATGATTACGGTAATGGAGAATTTGCATATGAATCTTGGTGGGATGGTATTGAAGCTTGGGATGAAGAAAAAGGATGTATGTATGATGATGAATTTGTATTTACAAAAACAGCTGAGGGTATAACATTTGAACAAACAGCAGGTCCGGCATTTATTCCTGGAACTTATGCAGGTTTTATAGGTGTTGACGGTGATGCTTGTCATGATGATACTGTTGCCACTGATATGTATGGCGTTAAAAATGTTGCCTTGTTTCCGTCTGGATCTAAAGCAGCATTAGAAGGTTCTTATAATGAAGTACCTTATAGAGGTACGTCTTTTGAGATTTCAGATGGTGGATTTATGGGTTGGAATGCTGGTACAAGTACTTATGATATTATTTCTATAGATGAAAATTACATGCGAGTTAGAATTATAGAAAATTCAGCAAGTGGTAGTGGTGCTGCATGGTACCAATTATTTACTTCAACAAAACCTGTACAAGGAGGCTCTGAATTCACAAATTTAGTATGGTCTGACGATTTTGAAACAGCTGGAGCCCCAGATGTAGCAAAATGGACATACGATCTTGGCGCAGGTGGCTGGGGTAATGGAGAGGCACAAACCTATACTGATAATGCTGAAAATGTGATTATTGAAGGTGGTGTTCTTAAAATTATAGCAAAAGCAGATGGTAGCGGAGGCTATACTTCAGCAAGATTAAAAACACAAGGTCTATATGATTTTAAATATGGTAGAGTTGACATAAGTGCAAAACTACCTGCAGCTCAAGGAACTTGGCCTGCATTATGGATGTTAGGCTCTAATTTTACTGATGTTGGTTGGCCACAATGTGGAGAAATTGATATTATGGAACAATTAGGAGATGATAAAAATAATACTTTAGGAACATTTCATTGGTGGAATACAACTGATTTAGCAAATGCAATGTATGGAGAAACTGCAGCAATATCAAATGCAACTACTGAGTTTCATGTGTATTCTCTTGAATGGACTGAAGAATCAATACAAGTACTTGTTGACAATGTGAAAGTTGTAGAGATGGCTAATAATGCTGATTTACCATTTTATGATAAAGATTTCTTTATGATTTTTAACGTTGCCATGGGAGGCTCTCTTGGTGGAACTATTGATCCTGCATTTACAGAAGATGTAATGGAAATTGAGTACGTAAAAGTTTACCAATAATTATTGAATTAAATTAAAAGGTTAGTACTTCAAATTACTAGCCTTTTAATTTTTTTTACTTAAAAATATTATAAAGTACTATATAGTTATATAAAAGGTTGTTTTTATGACAAAATAGTACAAATATATTTCAGTAATGGAGCTTACTTTTGAATATGTTACTAACAAGTAAAACTGTAAAATGAATTATAATAGTTACATTAAAATCATTCCTTTTTTTTTAATAACTCAATTTTTAGTAAGTAGTTGTAACCAGCATACCAAAAATAAAGTAGTTATGCAAAATACAATTTCTCAAAATTCTAATACAACTAAAATTACTAAAAGTAAAGTATACACTACAAGAGCATTAGATGATACTAAATTACAGTTAACAGGAGAAGTAATATTTTCAGATTTTAAACAACCATTAGAAACTGAAGTTTCTATTTTAGTATCTCCATCAAAACAATTTCAAACTTTTTTAGGTATTGGTGCTGCATTAACTGATGCATCTGCTGAAACATTTTATAAACTTTCAAAAGAAAATCAGGACCATTTTATGGAAGCATATTATAGTGTTGATAAAGGAATTGGTTATACTTTAGCAAGAACCATTATTCATAGTTGCGATTTTTCAAGCGAAAGCTACACATATATTGAAGAGGGAGATAAAGAATTAGAAACCTTCAACATTAGTCACGATAAACAATTTAGAATTCCATTTACAAAAAAAGCAATTGCAGCTGCAGGAGGGGAATTAACTATGTACGCAAGTCCTTGGAGTCCGCCTGCATTTATGAAAACTAATAATAATATGTTGCAAGGGGGTAAATTAAAACCTGAATTTCATCAGCCTTGGGCAAATTATTATGCAAAATTTATAAAAGCTTATGAAAAGGAAGGAGTACCAATTTGGGGTTTAACTATTCAAAATGAACCAATGGCTGTTCAGCGTTGGGAATCTTGTATTTATACGGCTGAAGAAGAACGTGATTTTTTAAAAAATTATTTAGGTCCAACACTTGAAAAAGAAGAATTAGGAGATAAAAAAATTATAGCTTGGGATCATAATAGAGATTTATTATTTGAAAGAGCGCAAGTAATTTTAAGTGACCCAGAAGCAAATAAATATGTTTGGGGAATGGGTTTTCATTGGTATGAAGATTGGAAAGACGGTATACCAATGTATAATAATGTTGCTAAAGTTAATGAAGCATTTCCTGATAAAAATTTAATATTTACCGAAGGTACTAATGAATCTTATAGCTGGGAAAGAATTAACGATCCCAAATTGGCTGAACGTTACGGAAAAGCTATGATTAATGATTTTAATAATGGAACAGTAGCTTGGACAGATTGGAATATTTTGCTAGATGAAACAGGAGGTCCAAATCATGTTGGGAACCTTTGTTTTGCACCGGTTCACGGAAATACACAAACTAACGAATTAACTTTCACGAATTCCTATTATTATATTGGTCACTTTTCAAAATTTATAAGACCAGGAGCTAAAAGAATATCTTCAGGAACAACTTCAAATAAATTAATTGCAACAGCCTTTTTAAATACCGATGAAAGTATTGTAATTGTAGCTTTAAACGAAAGTAATCAACCTGTAAATTATATGTTAACTCTTGAGGGTAAAACATCAAATTTAAGCATACCAGCACACGCTATTCAAACTATTATTTTGAATTAAAAAGAACAATTATTAAACTTAAATGTCAATCGCAATGAAAAAATCGTACACTATTTTTATAAGTTTAATTGTAGCAATGGGAGGTTTTCTTCTTGGTTTTGACAGTGCTGTTATTTCAGGAGCTGTAAATGGAATTAGAACTTATTTTGAAATGACCGATTGGCAACTTGGATTTTCAGTAGGTTGTGTAATTTTTGGAGCTATGGCAGGAAATATACTTGCAGGTCCGCTAAGTGATAAATTTGGAAGAAAAAAATTACTGATAATTACAGCAATGTTATTTACAATATCTGCTTTATGGTCAGCTACAGCAACAACTTATGTGACATTTGTAATTGCTAGAATTATTGGTGGAGTTGGTATTGGTGGAGCCATATTAATAGCGCCAATTTATATTGCTGAAATAGCGCCTCCAAAATTAAGAGGTAGTTTAGTTTCTTTAAATCAATTAAACATAGTTTTAGGAATTTCTGTCGCATATTTTTCTAATTATTTTTTGATAAATCTTGAGGGAGAAAGTTGGAGATGGATGTTAGGTGTAGAAGCAATTCCTGCAATTATTTACTTTTTAGCATTATTCTTAGTTCCAAGAAGTCCAAGATGGATTATTCAAAAATTAAATCAAGTAACTATAGCAAAAAATACATTAGTTAAAATTGGTGGTGAAGAATTTGCAAATACAACTATTGGAGAAATTCAGAGAGGTATTGCTAAGAAAGAAGCAAAAGGAACTTTTTCAGATTTTTTTAGTAAAAGAATGAAAGTAATTATAATTATTGCTTTTGGTTTAGCATTTTTTCAGCAAATAACAGGAATCAACGCAATTTTTTATTATGCTCCAACTATTTTTGAGCAAGCTGGAGGTAGTACTGATGCTTCGTTTTTACAAGCAATTGTTGTTGGTTTAACCAATGTAATATTCACATTTATAGCTATTTACTTAATAGATAAATTAGGAAGAAAACCATTACTTATAATAGGTACTTCGGCAATGGCAATTTCATTATCAATGGCAACTTTGGCATTTAACAATGCAACGTATATTTTTGATAATACAACTATTGAAAAAATAGGGAATACTAAAATTAAAACGGCTTTAAGTGATTTAGAAGGGACAACATTTACTTCACAAAAACAATTATTTACTACGATAGAAACGAAATTAAATAACGCGCAATTTTTAGAATTTAAACAAAACGAAGTTAAAAACTTTATAGCAATAAATTCAACCTTAGTATTGGTCGCAATTCTATTGTACGTTGCTGCTTTTGCAATTTCATTAGGGCCTGTAATGTGGACGATGTTGTCTGAAATTTTTCCGGGAAATGTAAAGGGAATTGCAATTTCTATTGTTGGCTTCTTTAATTCATTAGTTAGTTACACTGTAACTCAATTTTTTCCGTGGGAACTCACCAATTTAGGGCCAACAGTCACTTTTGCAATTTATGCAGGTATGGCAATTTTATCGGTATTTTTTGTTTACAAGTATGTTATTGAAACTAAAGGGAAAACACTAGAAGAAGTACAAGAATTATTAATAAAAGAATAACCCCAAATGAAAAATATTTTTATAATTATAAGCTGTTTTATGGTATTATATGGATGTAAAAAACCAATAGAAAAAGGACCAGTATATAAAGATTCTATTCCAGTTAAAGTTACTTTAACTAATACCAATGGTAAATTTGAATTATTAGTAAATAATAAATCATTTTATATAAAAGGCGCAGGATTAGAGTTTGGAAATATTAAATCATTAGCTGAACATCATGGAAATTCATTTAGAACTTGGAGAACAGGAAACGGTAAGCAAACAGGTAAAGAAGTTTTAGATGAAGCTCATAAGTACGGTATAAAAGTAACTATGGGGATTGAAGTTGCTAGAGAGCGCCATGGCTTTAATTATAATGATAAAATTGCGGTAAAAAATCAATTTGAAAACATTAAAAAAGAAGTTTTAGTATTAAAAAATCATCCAGCATTATTAATTTGGGCAATTGGAAACGAGTTGAATTTGCGTTCAACCAACCCAAAAGTTTGGGATGCTGTTAATGATATTTCAAAAATGATACATGAGGTTGATCCAAATCATTTAACCACTACAACATTGGCTGGAATTTCACAGCAAGAAATTAACTATATAAAAGATAGATGTTCAGATTTAGATTTACTATCTCTTCAGATGTATGGAAAAATCCTTGAATTACCCAAACTTGTTAAAAAATACGGTTGGGATGGCCCATACATGGTAACAGAATGGGGAGCAACGGGACATTGGGAAGTTCCAAAAACAGACTGGGGAGCACCAATTGAAGAAAATAGCACAGTAAAAGCAGCCAATTATTTAAAAAGATATAAAGGGGCTATTGAAGCAGATTCATTGCAGTGTGTTGGTTCGTACGTATTTCTTTGGTCACAAAAACAAGAGCGCACACCAACTTGGTATGGCATTTTTTTAGAAGATGGTAAAGAAACCGAAGCTGTTGATGTGATGCATTATGTTTGGAGCGGAGATTGGCCAAAAATTAGAACACCTCAAATAACATCATTTACGGTAAATGATAAAACAAGTTATAATAATGTGGTATTAAACGCTAATCAGGAATGTTTGGCAAGTTTAAAAATAATGGACGCTAAAAATGATCAGTTAAATTATAAATGGGAAATTTTATTTGAAAGTACAGATTTAAGTGATGGAGGAGATTTCGAAAAAAAACCTGATGCTGTTGAGATTACCATAACAAGTAATAATGAAGGAGAATTACAATTTAAAGCACCAAAAACGAAGGGAATGTATAGATTGTTTGTTTATATAGATGATGGAAATGAACATTCAGCAACAGCCAACATTCCGTTTAAAGTAATTTAAGCGAACAAGTAATAAATCAATAATGGGTTTTAGTAAAAAACACCATATTAAATTAGAAACAGAATTAGATGTATATAGGAGAAAATAAAGCTTCTTTTGAAGTGAATGAGGTAAATGGGAAAATTATAACTATTGGAAATGAAAGTTATTATAAGATTTCTAATGTAGATGAAATGAGACCATTTTTTATGAGCATTGTTAGTCATTCAAATCATTGGATGTTTATTTCTAGCAATGGAGGTTTATCTGCAGGAAGAAAAAATAGTGACAATGCGTTATTTCCATATTATACTGATGATAAAATTGCAGAAAGTTCTCAAATTACTGGAAGCAAAACTGCACTACGTGTTCAAATAAATAATAAAGCATACTTGTGGGAACCATTTTCAAACAATTATGAAGGTATTTATAAAATAAGTAGAAACTTGTATAAAAATAACTTTGGAAACAAAATTATTTTTGAAGAAATAAATCATTTTTTAGGATTAACATTTAAGTATGAGTGGAACTCAAGTGATTTGTTTGGTTTTGTTAAAAAGTCAACTTTAAGCAATAATACAACCAATCCAGTTAAAGTTTCAATACTAGATGGTCTTCAAAATATTGTCCCATTTGGTGCTGGTGAAGAATTACAAAGTACAAAAAGCAATTTAGTTGATGCTTATAAAAAAAATGAGTTAGATGCTGAAGTTGGTATAGGAATGTACGCTTTAAGTGCTATTATTGTTGATAAAGCTGAACCAAGTGAAGCGCTAAAAGCAAACATTGTTTGGTCTTTAGGTATTAACAATCCAAGATATTTAGTTTCTTCATTACAAATTAATAACTTCAGAAAAGGAAAAGAAATTCAACAGGAAGTTGATGTTAGAGCCGAAAAAGGAGCTTATTTTATTAGTTCAGATTTTAACTTATCAGCAGGAAAAGAAAAAAAATGGCTACAAATAGCTGATGTTAACCAAACCATTTCTTCTATTCAAGCAATTAGAGCAAAAATAAAAGATGAAGCTAATTTAATTTCACTTATTGAAAATGACATTGAAAAAGGCACTCGAAAATTAATTGAGCTCACAAGTTCAGCAGATGGTTTACAATTAACTGCTGATAAATTACGCAATACAAGGCATTTTTCAAATACGCTTTTTAATAATATGCGAGGTGGTATTTTTGATAATAATTATCAAATTGAAAAAGATGATTTTACAAAATATATTGAAAAAGCAAATAAAATAGTTCATAAAAATAATGAAGTAGTTTTAGAAAATCTACCAGAAGAATTTTCATTAAAGCACTTAAAAGAATTGGCAGATAATCAAAACGATACAAATTTTAAAAGACTTTGTTTTGAATATATGCCGTTGAAATTTAGCAGAAGACACGGAGATCCAAGTCGCCCTTGGAATAAGTTTTCAATTAACACAAGAAGTGAAGTTGATGGCTCAAAAATTTTAGATTATGAAGGGAATTGGAGAGATATTTTTCAAAATTGGGAAGCTTTAGCGCATTCATATCCTGAATTTATTGAAAGTATGATTCATAAGTTTTTAAATGCAACCACGTTTGAAGGTTATAATCCATATCGAGTAACAAAAGATGGTTTTGATTGGGAAACAATTGAGCCAAATGATCCTTGGTCATATATTGGTTATTGGGGAGATCATCAAATTATTTATTTGTTGAAATTTTTAGAATTTATAGAAAATCATTACCCAACAAAATTGGCAAGTTATTTTAATAAAGAACTATTTGTGTATGCAAATGTGCCTTATAAAATTAAAAGCTATTCAAAAATTTTAGAAAACCCTAAAGATACTATAGATTTTGACCATGAACTAGATGAAAAGATCAATCAAAATAAAGTTAAGCTAGGTGCTGATGGTGCGTTACTTTTAAGCCAAAAAAACACTATTTATAAAGTTAATTTAATTGAAAAATTACTAGCAACGGTACTGGCTAAAGTAGCTAACTTTATTCCTGAAGCTGGTATTTGGATGAATACCCAACGTCCTGAATGGAATGATGCAAACAATGCCTTGGTTGGTAATGGTGTATCTATGGTAACGCTTTCTTATTTGCGTCGGTTTTTAAATTTCTTTGAAGTAACTGTATCAAATTCAACCATTAAAACTGTAGAAATCTCTGAAGAATTAGCTGTCTTTTTCAATGAAGTAGTATCTACTTTGGACGAAAATGAACATCTGCTAACTGGAAAAATTTCAGATGCAAAAAGAAAATTAATAGTAGATGGTTTAGGAAATGCTGGAAGTAATTTTAGAGTAACTATTTATGAAAATGCTTTTTCAGGCTCTAAAAAAACAATTTCTAAAGAAGATTTATTAAAATTTATACAAGTAACACTTCACTTTATAGATCATACTATTGAAGCAAATAAAAGAACAGATAAGTTATATCATGCATACAATTTAATGACTGTTGAAAATGATCAAGAAATTTCAATTTCATATTTAGCTGAAATGCTGGAGGGACAAGTTGCGGTATTAAGTTCTGGATTTCTTTCATATGAAGCAAGTTTAGAACTGTTAGATAGTTTAAAATCAAGTGCTTTGTTTAGATCCGATCAGTATAGTTATTTATTGTATCCAAATAAAGAATTGTCAAGATTTTACGAGAAAAATAATATTTCTGCCAATGCTATTGAAAAATCTGAATTATTAAAACAGTTACTATTAGATGGAAACTCACAAATAATTGAAAAAGATTGTTTAGGAAACTACCATTTCAACGGTAATTTTAACAATGCAAATAGTTTAAAAGAAGAACTCTTAAAATTACCTCAAAATAAGTATAATAAGCTTGTTGAAATGGATAAAAACTTGCTATTAAACATTTTTGAAGAAACCTTTAAACATAAATCATTTACTGGAAGATCAGGTACTTTTTATGGGTATGAAGGCTTAGGTTCTATTTATTGGCATATGGTTTCTAAGCTTGTATTAGCCGTTCAAGAAGTATGTGTTAAAGCAATTAATAATAGTAATAATTTGGTTCTTAGAGGAAAATTAATGGATCATTATTATGAAATGAATGAAGGTATTGGAGTTCATAAATCTCCTGAATTATACGGAGCTTTCCCAACCGATCCTTACTCACATACACCTGGCGGAAAAGGTGCACAACAACCTGGGATGACAGGGCAAGTAAAAGAAGATATTTTAAGCAGATTTGGTGAGTTAGGTGTTTTTGTGAAAGATGGAAAACTCTATTTTAATCCAATTTTATTAAGAACTAATGAATTTTTAAGAGAACCTAAAGTATTTAATTTTATTGACGTTCATCAACAAGAAAAACAAATTAATTTAGAAGAAAAAAGTATTGGATTTACGTATTGTCAAGTCCCAATTATTTACAAGCAAAATTCAAAAAACTCATTAGAAATATTTTTCAGTAACGCTTCAATTATACGGTTTGATGATTTAAGTGTAACGAGTGAAATAAGCAGTAAAATATTTAGTAGAACCGGTGAGATAGAAAAAATAATAGTGTCGTTTCATCAAAATTAAATAAATTTTTAATTTAGAATTAGACAAGAAGCAATAGGATGTAATTTAAATAAGGGTAGAATGAGTAAAAGGTTGATAATAATAGTTTTAGCATTAATAAGTATAGCTTCTTGTACAACTGTTGTTGATTCACAAGTAGTGAAAATTTATAAGCAGCAATTAGTTTTGAATGATTCTCCTTACTTTATTAAAGGCATTTGTTATCATCCAGTCCCAAAAGGAAGTACCCAAAGAAGTTTTAACAATTTAACAGCAGATTTAGCTTTAATGGTTGAAGCAGGAATTAATACAATTAGAGTTTATGAACCAATTGATGATGTTACTGTTCTTGATGAAATTGAAAAATCTGGAATTAAAGTTATAATGGGTTTTGGCTATAATCAAAATGGTAATTTTGATATACTTTCAGGTTCATTTCTCAATTATATAAAAACGTATAAAAACCATAAGGCAATTTTGTTTTGGGAGTTAGGAAATGAATACAACTACCACCCAGAATGGTTTAACAACGATATAAAAAATTGGTATATATCATTAAATAAAGCAGTAGATAGTATTCATAAAATTGATACAAATCATCCTGTAGCTACTGCACATGGTGAATTACCTGAAAAGTTAGCATTAACAATTTGTTCAAGTATTGATATTTGGGGAATAAATGTATATAGATGGGATAATCCAGAAAGTCTTTTTTCTGAATGGAATTCTATAAGCACAAAGCCAATATATCTTTCTGAAGCAGGCGCTGATAGTTATATGACAATTTCAAAAAATAATTTTAAACAAGGTGAAAATCAAGAAGCTCAAGCAGTGGCTACTAAAAATATTTTACAAGCAATAATTAATTCCAAAGATAAAAGTATGGGAGTTGCGCTTTTTTCATTTACAGACGGTTGGTGGAAAGCAGGTGAAATTGATATTCAAAACTCTGGTGGATGGGCACCAAATAGCAGTGGTGTACCGTATGATGGTACTCCAAATGAAGAGTACTGGGGCATTGTTGATATTGATAGAAATAAGAAAAAAGCATACAATGTTGTTAAACAAATTTATACTGAAACAAAAACAAAATAATAATAATAATGAATAAGCCAACAGTAACCAGAATATATCAACTAAAACTTGTAAAATGAATCATTATCAAACAGCAGCTATAGATAAAGTCCCATTAATTCAAAAATTTGCTTTTGGAGCGGGGAACTTAGCCAATCAATTATTTCCAGCAGCATTAGGTGCTTTTATGTATTATTTAGTGGTTGCTTATGGAATGAGTCCCGCAAAAGCGGGTGTTTTGTCTATGATTCCAAGAATTTTAGATGCTATTACAGACCCAATAATGGGATTCATCTCAGATAATACTAGGTCTAAATGGGGACGTAGAAAACCTTATATTTTATTGGGAGGTTTTATAACGGGTATTTCATTTATTATGATGTGGCAATTAAATCCTGAAGATTCATCAACGTATCATTTTTGGTATATTTTATTGTTATCATTTGTTTTTTACATTGGCTATACAATATTTGCAACACCTCTTATTGGATTAGGATATGAAATGACACCAGATTATCATGAGAGAACTCGCTTAATGGCATCTTCTCAATTTATTGGACAAATAGCATGGATGATAGCACCTTGGATTTGGTGGGTAATTGCACAACCAAATATTTTTGCAACCCAAACCGAAGGAGTAAGAACGGTATCTATAATAGCAGGTTTACTATGTATTGTTTTAGCAATAATGCCAGCATTTTTCTGTAAAGAGATAAATCAATCAAATATTGAAGGGAAATCAGACCTTTCACTTAAAAACCTTTCAGCTAATTTAAAAGAACTTTTTAAAGGAATAACGGAAATCATAAACAACAAACCATTTTTAAGAGTATGTGGAGCAACTTTTTTGGTGTTTAATGGTTTTCAAATTGTAGCACAATTTTCACTATTTATTATTGTGTATTATATGTTTGATGGAAATTATGGATCTGCTGGGACTTGGCCAGCTTGGTATAATACGATGGCTGCAGTTGCAACTATGTTTTTGGTAATTCCAATAATTACCAAAATGGCTACTAAATGGGGAAAAAAGAACGCTTTTATTATTGCTACACTTATATCTGTTGTTGGTTATGCAATTAAATGGTGGGGATTTGATCCAGGAAACCCTTGGTTAATGTTTATTCAAATTCCGTTTATGTCATTTGGTATTGGAGGTTTGTTCACTTTAATGATGTCTATGACAGCCGATTTATGTGATTTGGATGAATTAAACAATGGTATGCCAAGAAAAGAAGGAACTTTTGGTGCCGTATATTGGTGGATGGTTAAAATAGGGTCAGCTCTTGCTTTAGGATTAAGTGGTTTTATACTTTCTTTTGTTGGTTGGGATCAAAATGAACCAACGCAAACAATGGAAACCTTAACAAACCTTAGAATTGCAGATATTATTATACCAATAACAACGGCTTTATTAGCAGTAGTTGTTATGTGGAAATATGATATTACTGAAGAAAAAGCACATCAAATTAGAAAAACGTTAGAAGAAACAAGAGGTAAATTGTAATTAAAACCTAAAATTTATATACTAAAAATCATGTCATTTAGAGCAGGTAAAATAAAATCATTAGTAGGTTTAGATCATACTAATAGTAGTAATGAAGAATTAAAAACCTTATTTAGTAAGGTATTAAATAATGGTATGCATGGACTTTGTTTTAGCTTGTATGAAGAAGGTCAAAAGCCAGGTGATATTATTACTGAAGAACAAATAAGAAGGAGAATTGAAATTATAAAACCCTATACAAAATGGATTCGTTCTTTTTCATGTACTGATGGTAATGAATTAATACCTAAAATAGCACATGAATTAGGTATAAAAACATTGGTTGGCGCTTGGTTGGGAGATGATGATGAAATAAATAAAAAAGAGATTGAAAATCTTATAAAAATAGCTAAAGAAGGATATGTAGATCTTGCTGCTGTTGGAAATGAAGTCATGTACAGAGGCGATTTAACCGAAGAAGAACTTTTAAATTTTATAAATGAGGTGAAAGAAGCAATTCCAACAATACCAGTTGGTTATGTTGATGCTTATTATGAATTTGAAAATAGACCAAAAATAACCGAAGCTTGTGATGTGATTTTCGCAAACTGCTATCCTTATTGGGAAGGTTGCCATTTTGATTATTCACTTTTATATATGAAAGACATGTATCAAAGGGTAAAAAAGTCTTCTATGGGAAAACAAGTTATAATTTCTGAAACTGGTTGGCCAAATAAAGGGCAGGTTTTTCATGGAGCACAGCCTTCACATGAGAATGCTATTAAATATTTTATAAATGCACAAAAATGGTCTGAAGAAGAAAATATTGAAATGTTTTACTTTTCTTCATTTGACGAATCATGGAAAACAGGTGCAGAAGGAGATGTTGGAGCCTATTGGGGACTTTGGGATAAAGATGAAAATTTGAAATTCTAAATGTTACACCTAATACTTTTTTAACGAATTATTACTAAATGAACTATTCAAAAGAATTAAATATAGAGCCGGGAAAAGCAATTTGTTATTCAGGTTTTAGGGAAGGTCAAATGCCTGGAGGAGAAGTTCCAACATATGAAGAAATAAAAGAAGACCTTTTAATGCTTCAAGGACATTGGAAATATCTTCGTTTATATGATTGTGATGCGCACGCTGAAACTGTTTTAGAAGTTATTGAAAAAGAAAAATTGGATTTTAAAGTGATGCTTGGGGCTTATATTATTGCCGAGATGAATAACTATGGTTGCCCTTGGGAAACACCAATTATTTCAGAAGAAGAGTTGAATGAAAATAAATTGAAGAATGAGCAACAAATTCAAAAATTAATACAGTTAGCCAATCAATATCCAACAATTATTTTTTCATTATCTGCAGGAAATGAAGCCTGTGTAGATTGGACAGATCATTATGTGCCAGTTAAAAGTGTTATTAATTACGTTAAAACTATAAAAAAAGGAGCAAAGCAACCCGTTACATTTTGCGAAAATTATGCGCCTTGGTTAGATAAATTAAAAGATTTAGTTGAAGTTGTAGATTTTATTTCGATTCATACATATCCGGTGTGGGAGTACAAAAATATTCATGATGCCTTACAATACACCAAAGAAAATTACTACGCAATTTCCAATAAATATCCTGATAAATTAGTAGTGATTACCGAAGCTGGTTGGGCTACAAACTCTAACGGAAGAGGTATTTGTCCAACAAATGTAAGTGAAGAATTTCAAAAAATATATTATAACGATTTAATGAATTGGAATACTAAAGATGACATTCTAACATTTGTTTTTGAAGCTTTTGATGAGCCTTGGAAAGGATCTGAAGAAGAAATGGAGCCTGAAAAACATTGGGGATTATTTAAAGTTGATAGAACTCCAAAATTAGTCATGGAAAATCATATTGTTTGTTAACTTAAATTTTAAAGTATGAAAAATATAAAATCAACTATTTTACTAATTATTTTATCTGTAATAATGTTCAGTTGTGCACCAACTGTTACTAATAAAGAAATTTCAGCAAAAGACATTTTAGGAAATCCAGCATATTTAGCTATTTCGTATGGTGGATATCGTGATAATACACGTGAAATTCAACCAACTATTAATGAACTAAAAGAAGACATGCGAATCTTAAATGCTATGGGGATTAAGGTTTTACGTACGTATAACACCAAATTGAAACAAACTTCAAATTTATTAGAAGCCATTTCTCAATTAAAAAAAGAAGACTCTAATTTTGAAATGTATGTAATGTTAGGTGCTTGGATAGATTGTGAAAATGCTTGGACTGATAATCCAAATCATAATGCTGAAGATGTTGTAGCAAATACAAGTGAAATTGAAAGAGCAATTGCGTTGACTAATCAATATCCTGATATTGTTAAAATTATTGCAGTAGGTAATGAAGCTATGGTACATTGGGCAAGTAGTTTTTATGTGAGTCCAACTATTATTTTAAAATGGGTAAACCACTTGCAAGATTTGAAAAAAACAAAAAAATTACCTTCTGATTTATGGATTACAAGTTCAGATAATTTTGCTTCTTGGGGAGGCGGAGACGATAGCTATCATAATGAAGATTTAACAAAATTATTAAATGCAGTGGATTATGTTTCATTACACACATATCCTTTTCATAGTAGTCATTATGATTCAAATTACTGGAAAGTTCCAGAGAATGAAGAGAACTTAATGGTTATAGAAAAATCTGATGCAGCAATGTTAAGAGCTAAAAATTATGCAATAGCTGAATATGAATCTGCAGCTAAATATATAAAAAATGTGGGCGTTGATAAACCAATTCATATTGGTGAAACAGGTTGGGCTACAGTTGCAGGAAAGTCGCATTATGGATCAACAGGTTCAGGTGCTGCAGATGAGTATAAAGAAAAACTATTTCACGACCATATGAGATCTTGGACAAATTCAGTTGGTATGTCTTGTTTCTACTTTGAAGCATTTGACGAAAACTGGAAAGATGCACAAAACCCTTTAGGTTCTGAAAATCATTTTGGATTAATTACGATTGATGGTAAGGCTAAATATGCTTTATGGGATTTAGTTGATAAAGGAGTTTTTAAAGGGTTAACTAGAAATGGAAATGAAATTTCTAAAAGTTACAATGGAGATGAAGAACTTTTATTAAATTATTTACTTGAAATCCCTTCAAAAAGCAATTTGGAAGAATAACTATTAATAAAAAGAGGTATATATTTATAATAAAATTTAAGTTATAATGAAATCAAAATCAGTTAAAAACAGCCTGTTCAATTTTTTAAAACTAAGTATTTTAATTTTCGCTTTTAATGCTTGTAATAATGAGAATGAACCTGAAATTATTGTTGTTGAAAATATTGAAATTACTGAATTTTCTTTTCTAACAACAAATAATCCAACCTTAATTTCAAATGTGTATTTAACAATTGAAGGGAATAAAATTTCAGGAAGAATACCTCAAAATATTGATGTTTCTCAATTAGCACCTACTTTTGAATTTAATGGTACAACAATTTTAGTAAATAATGTAAGTCAATTAAGTGCAACTACTAAAAATGATTTCACAAACATTGTTACATATATAGTTAAAGCTTTAAATGGTTCACAAATTACGTATGATGTAGATATTACAAAGTTTACAGGATTGCCTGTTATATATCTTACAACGGATAATAATGCTCCAATAGATTCAAAAGATGATTATATTGAAGGTGATGTTATAATTGAAGGTGGAAGAAATTTTAGTAATCTAGAAAACTCTTCAATGAAAATTAGAGGTAGAGGAAACTCTACTTGGTATGTTCATCCTAAAAAACCGTATCAATTAAAATTAGGTGATGAAGGAGAAGTTTTAGGTATGCCTGAAGAAAAAAAATGGCTTTTCTTAGCTGAATATTCAGACAAAACTATGATGCGAAATTCTATAGCTTTTGAAATGGGTTATTTAAGTAATTTAGATTGGACACCTGAATCTGATTTTGCAGAGGTTTTTATTAATGATAATTATAACGGGACTTACAATATTACCCAAAAAGTAGAAGAAGGAGCTAACAGAGTTAATTTAGAAGGAAACGGATATTTATTAGAGATTGATCAATTAGATAGGCTAGACCCTGATGATGTATTCTTTTATACAGGTAATTTTTTAATAAATATTAAAGCACCTGATTTAACCTATGATAGTACAGAATATAATTATGTTAAAAATCTATTAAATGAGTTTGAATCTGTTTTAAATAGTGATCAATTTAAAGACCCAACAAATGGTTATGCCAAATATATTGATATTGATAGTTTTATTGATTGGTATTTAATTAGTGAAATAACAAAAAATGTTGATTCAAAAGATTTTTCGAGCATTTTTTTAAATGTTATTCCTGGCGAAAAAATTAAAATGGGACCGCTTTGGGATTTCGATTTGGCTTTTGGAAATGTTGACTACGCGGATAGTGAATATGCCGAAGGTTTTTGGGTGAAAGATCATAAATGGTATGCAAGACTTTTCGAAGACGAAGCATTTGTAACTAAAGTTAAAGCACGTTTTGAATATTTTAGTGAGAATAAAGAATTCATTTTAGATAAAATGGATTTTTATGCGAATCAATTAAAATGGTCTCAACAAGAAAATGATATGGTTTGGGGAACTTTAGGAATTTATGTTTGGCCAAATCCTGTAGTTTATAACACGTATGAAGAGGAAGTTAATCACTTAAAAAGTTGGTATTCTGAACGTATGAATTGGCTAGAAAATACATTTAATAGTTTGTAAAATTGAACATAATGAAACCATTCTTTAGTATAATTATAATTTCAATATTAATTTGGAGCTGTACAACGTCAAATAAATCTAACATTTCAATGAAACCGAATATAGAGGAAATACAAACTGAAAAAAAAGTTACGACTTTATTAGCTAAAATGACCTTAAGAGAAAAAGCAGGTCAAATGTTGAATATTGGTTTACCTACGGTTTTAACTGGTGATTATTGGGATGAACGTGAAAAAGCTGTTTTTGATGCTGAGAGATTTAAAAAATATATAATTGATTTAAATGTTGGGTCAATTCATAATACGCCAGGTTATTTAGCCGATAATAAAGAGTGGTACAGAATAGTAAAAACAATTCAAGATTCAGCTATTAAAAAATCAAGATTAGGAATTCCTGTTTTGTATGGAATAGATAATATTCATGGAGCAAATTATGTTGCAGGCTCAGTGATGTTTCCACATCAAATTGCAATGGCTGCAACTTGGAATCCGGAGTTAACAGAAATGAGTGCCAAAATAACGTCATATGAATCAAAATCTGCTTCTCTTCCTTGGAATTTCAATCCAAATGCAGATATAGCTATGAGTCCGTTATGGGGAAGAATTTCTGAAAGTTTTGGAGAAGACCCTTATTTGGTTTCAGAAATGACAAATGCTTACGTAAGAGGTTCTCAACAAAATGAATTAGGAAATAAAGAAAATTCAGCAGTTTGTTTAAAGCATTTTTTGGGTTATGGAGCAGGAAGAAATGGAAAGGACAGAGCAAATGCAATTATTCCTGAAAATAATTTGAGAGAGTATTTTTTACCACCTTTTGAAAAAGCAATTGCTGAAGGTGCAAAAGGAGTTATGATTAGTTCTAACGCCGTTAATGGGATTCCTTGTCACTCAAATAAATATTATATAACTGATATTTTAAAAGGAGAATTAGGTTTTAAAGGTGTGGTAATTTCAGATTTTAGTGATATACAATTTTTAATTGAAGCGCATCAAACAGCTAAAGATATGAGAGAAGCAACCAAATTAGCTGTGAATGCAGGATTAGATTTATTAATGAATCCTTACGATGCAAAAGTGGTTGATATTATTGTTGATTTAGTTGAGAATAATGAAATACCAATGAGTAGAATTGATGATGCTGTTACAAGAGTTTTGCGCCTTAAATTTGAGCTAAATCTTTTTGAAACTCCATATAATAATCCAAGTGACTTTAAAGATTTTGGAAGTGAAAAACATATTGCTAAAAATTATAAATCTGCAAGTGAGGCAATTACATTGTTAAAAAATGAAAATGAGATACTTCCTTTAAAAAAATCAAAAAAAGTATTAGTAACAGGTTATTCGGCAAATTCAATTAATGTTTTAAATGGCGCTTGGTCAAGAACTTTTTTAGGACAAGATACTCAGTATAACGATACAACTAAACTTACAATTTTAGACGCCATAAAAAAAGAAGTAGGAGCTTCAAATGTTCAATATGTTGAAGGAACAAATTATTTAGAAGATATAAATACTTCATTGGTTGTTTCTAAAGCAAAAAATGTAGATTATATAGTTGTTTGTGTAGGTGAATTACCAGCAACTGAAAAACCTTCAGATATTAACGAACTTGATTTGCCAAAAGCACAGCAAAATTTAGTTAAAAAATTAGCGGCACTAAATAAGCCGATAATATTAGTAATGGTTCAAGGTAGACCAAGAATTATTAGAGAAATAGAACCTTTAGTTGATGGAATTATTATGGGATATTACCCGGGTCAAGAAGGTGGTAGTGCAATTTCAGATGTGTTATTTGGAAATATAAATCCAAGTGGGAAATTACCATACACATATCCTAAATTCTCAGGGAATTATTTAACCTATTATCATAAAAAAACCGATATACGTGATGTTAATTGGGGGTATAATGGGTTTTATCCGCAGTTTGAATTTGGATATGGACTGTCATATTCAAAATTTGAAGTTTCAAATTTAAAAATTAATAAAGATACTATTTCTTTAAGCGAAGAATTAAATATCTCAATTGATGTAAAAAACACAAGTTCAATAAAAGGAAAAGAAGTAATTCAATTGTATTTAAGTGATTTAGTAGCTTCAGTTTCACCAGATTCAAAAAAATTAGTGCGATTTTCTAAAATTGAATTGAATCCTTCAGAAGTAAAGACTGTAACATTTAAATTGAATAAAAAAGATTTAATGTTTATTGGTGCAGATAATAAATGGATTGTTGAAGATGGAGAATTTGAAATGTTAGTTGGTGGTAATCCTTCAAAAATGCTAAGTGAAAAGTTTCTTTATAAAAAGTATGTTAATTAAGTTTTTAAATAATATTTCATGATTGAGATTTATTTAAATTAATTAAAATAGCTTGAGAATTAATTCTCAAGCTATTTTTTATTTTAGAAGAATAAATTATTAATTTTTCTTTGGAGTTACAGGTCCAAATTCTTGTCTTATATTAAATTTTTCAATTTTTTGAATTACATCTTTTGGATTGTCGTGTCCTTGATTTGGTATGTAAACATATATTGTACAAGGCTCACATTCTTTACCACCACATATTGGCGTAAATACAACTTGGTGTGTTCCATAACTACTAAAACTGTAATTAAATGTTTTTCCAGTTCCAGCTTGTATAACACCACTTGGACCAATTATTTCCCATTTGTAGCTTACATCACAATTTTCAGGGTTACAAACGTAATTTGGCGCTGTAAATGAATAATACATGGAAGGTTTTAATGAGATTTTACTTCCGCAGTCAACATTCTTACCTAAATTAGATTGGAAATTAATTTTTAGTTTAGGGTTTTGTGGAATTTGTTTTATATACCCTTTTACAGTTACATAATTTGTAAGCCATTCACCACAAGCACAATCTGGTTCAACTTGGCAACATTTTATGGTAAATGTGTTACTTCTACCTAAACATAAACTTTCAGAATCTTCAACAATTAACGACCAAGTTCTAGGAGGATCACAAGGAATACCAGCTGGTATTGTGTAAGTGAAAACACCCGTATTAGGTATGCCAGTTGCTAAAACTTGATAAACAGCATTATTTGTATTGTCAAATAAAGAAACATTTACAAAACCTGAAGGTGTAGAACCACTCCAATTTAATGTAATGCTATCTCCCGGACAATATATTTTTCCTTGACCAATATCTTTAATGTTTATTTCACAAGGTTCATCTTGTTGGCCAGATGTATAACAAATTATTTTTTCGCATACGTTACAATTTACATCTTTAACTCGCACTTTTAAACAGAAAGAGAATACAACATCACAACAATCTAAATTTAATGTGAGCGGATCAACAATGTTTAAATTAACACTACTGTTTAAAATTCCCGGTGAGCCAGGTAACCAAGTAAGACTACTTGTATTGTTATCACCCGCATTTAAAATTAAATTAGCTAACGTTGTGTTAGAAGTAGATAACGTTCCAAAGTTACCCATATCATCAGGCTTACAATCTGGGTTGGAATATTCAACATGATAATCAATCATAGAAATTTCAACTTCTTGTATTGGAACACTTCCACCGTTAATAGTAACATTAAAACTTCCGTTGTTTTCTTTTATTGAAGCATCAAAATCTTCAATATCACAACATTCAGTTCCACTAACACAAGCTGCAGGCGCTTCTTCACTTCCGTAGTTTGCAGTTAATTCAACACCAGTTGTAGTCATTTCAGCAGTTACAGAAACACTTTCATTACAACAGTTTCCGCCACCAGATTTAACAACCGGAATGGTAATTATAAAATTATCTCCCGGAAGAAGTTGTGTTGAAGGATCAATAGTAATTATTACATTTCCAGAAGAACTACTTGTAATTGGATTTGTAAGATCGTCTTCAATTCTAATTTGTCCGTTAATTGTAACACAATCAGGTAACATATCTGTAACAACAATGTTATCTAACGGTACACTACCATTATTTGAAACTGTAACCGTGTAATTAAACGATTGGCCGTTTTCAACAATTTCTTCATCAGCTTCTTTGTGAATTGCTAAAATACCAACCTGATCAATACTATAATTTACAGAACTGCTTAAAGTACCAGCGCCATAAGGAACTGTTGCTATATTTGTTTTTGATCCAGAAAGTTGTGGTAAAATTTCAGCTTCAAATGTAATAATTAAGAAGTTTGATCTATTAAGGTCACAAATTCCAGGCATATCTGTAATAGCCCAAGTAGGATTTTGTAAATCTACCGTATTTGCAGTAACTGAAAATGGTGGTATAATTGGATCTGGTGCACCAAAAGGAGGACTACAACTATTTTTATAACCTGCATTTTGATTAGCATAATAATCATAGGTTATAGAGCCAGGCATAATTTCTAAATTTTGAGGCGAACCTAAAGCATCAGTAATAGTTGTGTTTAAATTTCCTGAACCAGAATTTCCAACCATAATACTATATTTAATAGTATTTCCAATTTGATAAATAGGTGGAATTAATGGGTTTGGTGGATCTAAAATACATTTTTTGATTGATGGAATAGCTTTTGGTTCTTCAACAACAAAATCTACTGTAGAATCTGTATTTTGAACAGTTAAGTCTAAAGTTGGGCAACTAATTCCAGGGCAAGGGTCAATAGGAGGACCTCCTGGAGCGCCACCTGTACCTGAAGCTACGTAACTTAAATTAGCAGTATTTGAAATGGTACTACCAATGGTTGCACCACCATCAATTTGGAAATCTATATAAATTGTTTGGCAATCACTAGGGTTCAATACAAACCCTGGAGCTGCAGAAAAAGTATAAGTAGTAGGAGGAAAAGGTGGCACAATTGGACTTGATGTCCAACCAGCGGGCATTGAAATATTTGTTATAGTAATTCCCGGAATATTTAAGTTGTCGGTTATTACTAAATCTGTCCAAGGTACATTTCCATTGTTACAAACTGTTATATAATAGCGTGCATCGCAACCAGGTGTTAAGTTGGTATAATAACTGTTTGAAACCCATTTTGTAAAAGAGATAGATGCGTTTGGACTTGCCAATGGAGGTGAAGTTGCTGAAACTGAGCCTACCATTGTATCACAACCATCTCCTAAAGTAAAATTATAATCTACAATATTTGTAATGGTGCTTCCATCGGGTGAACAATTTTGTAAAGTTGCATAATAGGTATATGATCCATTATAAGTTGTTGATATATTAACTGTATATGAACTTCCACTAATAATAGGAACTGTTACCAACCCGCTTTCTAAGAAAGTTCCTGCCAATTTATAAGTTCCTAAACCGGGTCCATTTGGATTGTTATGTGTTAATTTAATTTTCCATTTTGAAGTTCCGCAGGTTAAATCTCCGGTGTAAAATTCTTTTGAAATTGACCAATAATTATCGGCTCTTGCGATAACATTTACGGAAGTTGTACATGTTGTAATTACACCTGCGCAATCTAATGTAACAGTTACATCAAAAGTTCCAATTGCACCGTTACAAGTTGTATAATTTGGAAACTTAAAAAACACATTGAAATTTTGCCCATCATTACCTGCTAATATTGGTGGAGCAGTGTTTTGGTAGGTTCCACCTCCCAAATCAGCAAAAGGAATTGCTCCTGAACTTTGAAAAACTAAGTTTGAAGATTTTGTGATAGTTACTGTTTTAACACAACCTGCATCATAAGTTCCTGGTAAAGTAATATTTAAAGCAATATTATCGCCTGTTAAAGCTTCAGTTGGTACTGATGCAGTTACCGTATCTCCGTTTAAATTACAAGTAGAAGTATTGGGTGTTGTATTTACAGCTATTTGTGAATATCCTATTGAAGTTGCCATTAAAATTACTAGCAACATATATGTTTTGAATGTATATATTTTATTTTTCATGATAGTAATTTTTATTGGTTATTAAATTCGAAGCAATGTGTAAATACACAAGATTTACAATTACTTTCTTCATAAAACACTTTTACTTTAATGCATACAGTGTAATCTATAACACAGCAACTAGGATCGAGACCAGATATTGGGCCAGGCAAGCCAATGTTTAAGTTTATTGGTATTGGGCCTGTTAATGGCGAATTACTTGTGTATTTAATATCTTTTGTAGCATTATCATTAGAACTAGCACTTCCTGATGCAGTTTCATTAAACAACTGTAATGTTGTTGAGCCATTGATTGAAGTTCCTGGCATTAAAATCATACCAGATTCTTCAATACTGCTAACGCCTTCTGTACAAGCACTAGGTGCTGCAGAATAAGTGTATGACTGTATTTGAAATTCAATTCCGTAAACGGGAACGTTTACATTAATATTTCCGTTGAAATTGAATTGATTTCCGGTTCCTTCATTTGGTGTAATATTGAAGTCATCAAATGATAGTTCAATTTCTTCACAATCATCACAAATACAACTAGGCAATTCATCAAATAATTGACTAACACCTGGTTGGCAAGTAATTGGACTTGGATCTAAATCGTCACCTTGCAATCCAAAACCTATAGAAGTTACACTTGCTGAAACAGTTACTTCAAAACAATAACTTACTGTTGAAGTAGTTGCGCCAACTTGTGAAACAAGCGTAAGGTTTGGACTTACCAATGTGTGTGATAATGTTGCATATGTTTGGTCGTAAACTGTTAATCCAGATGATGGATCTAAATAAGTTAAATCACCTGAAGTGCTTGAATACGTTACATCAAAACATATTTTAAATTTTCTATTTTCTTGTTCATATCCTAAGCATTCAATTTCTTCATTTGCAATGGTAAAATCTATTTCACAACTAGACATTGTAAAATAACTTGGATTTGAAGAGATTCTAGTTGTAGTTTCTGTAACTTTCCATCTATAATTACCATCACTTAATTTTCCGTCTTTAAAAATAGAACTTGCATTTATAGTGTTTTTTGAAGTTTTGGACGTATAAGATCGTTGAGGTTGTTGAGCTTTGCTTATTTTAGTTACTTCAATTATATAATTAGGTTTTGGTGTTTTAACACCAATTAACTTCCAAGTAAAAGCACCAATTTCATTTATATTTTTAAAATTACTATTGTTTTTTGGAAGAATATTTATAAGTTTTAATTGTTTGTCTTTTTGCTCAGCTTTTTCTTTTGAAGGATTTGTTAAAGTTATTGAAACTCTATTTTCACCAACAAGCAATGAACCTCTTTCTAATGTAATATTGCTATAAGTTGTTCTTCCTGGTTTTTTTCTCTTTACTGTAGCGTCACTGTTATTATTACCATTAGAGTTAGGGTCAACTTTAGAAGAAGTCGTGTTACTTCTACTTCCGTTATGGTCTTGAGCTTTAGTACCATTGCCTTTATCAATAACATCAGTTAATTCACCTTTATTCATTCTAGAAGTTTGCTCTTCAACTTTATCTGGTTTTTGAAAATCTAACAAACCAGTATTTTGTGATGGAGTAGATGCAGGGCTAATAGACCCAGGTGCTCTACCTCTGTTATGTTGGCCGTGTGTTTGACCACCAACACCGTCTTTTTTTGAGCTAAATGTGTAACTTAATCCAATACCAAAATTTGTAGTTTGTGGTTTTATTGTTGTTTTAATTTCATCAAAAGTTATTGAAGCAGCATCTAATTTTAAAAAATCTTCTAAATCAATTGTGCCATTTCTGTTAGTGTCTGTTATTTTTTTTTCGGTGATAGTGAAGTCATTTGAAAGTGCAGACATAAAATCTATAGTTGCAAATACACTAAAGTTATTGCTAAAATTATAGCCTAATTTAATAGCCGTTGAAACATACGAAATGTTTGAGGTTTCAGTTGTAGACGCCTCATAAATTGGAAATGCAACATCGGTATTTTCAGTATAGTTACTTTGTAAAGAAATAGGTTTAATGGATAGTATTCCTGTTCTAAGGAATAATGATGCTTGAATTTTATTAAATGAAGTTGTGTATTCAGGGCCAAAACCATAATAGGTTACTTTCCAATCTTCAGTTGCATTTGTTGTTGCAAAGCTAAGTGAATTTGTTAAACGTTCTAAATTAGCATCGGTTGAATTTGTGTATTGACCTATAGCTGCACCAAAACCAAATTTTGAAAAATAATAAGCGCCAGAAAGTTCAAAAAAGTTACCACTTTCAGCATACGCTTTATCTTTAAAACTTGCTGAAGGTGTTGAAATTCCGGAAGATAAACGAACAGTAGCGTAATCTCCAACATCTGCGCCTCTTCCAATACGTTTTGAGTCTTGAGAAATGTCAGTCCATTTTCCTATTGTTGTACCTTTTCTAATACGTTTTGAGTCTGTTGAATTACTTGTGTTAATTTCTGAAGATGCTTTTTCTTGTGAATAACTTACAATAGATAGCACAAAAAAAACAAGAAGTATTATTTTTTTCATTAGTAGATTTTTAGTTAGTAATTTATTTATGATTGTTTTAGCATATATCAATCATAATTTAATTTTGTTACCCTATTTAATAGCTTAATTATTTTTAAAGAAGCAATTACTATATTGTAACAATTGTTACAATATACAAAATAAATTTAAAATTATTTTTAAGAGGCTCTTTATAAGTGTGATAAGCCTATTGTGTGTCCTGAAATTATTAGTTAATACAAACAAAAAAATACTTAAAATTGTGTAGAGGGTCTATTAATTGTTTCTAATCTTATCTAAAAACTCGATGCGTCTTATTTTTGAAACTGGAATTTTATCATTATTAGTTAATACAATATACCCTTCATTTAAATATTCCTTAATAAAATTTAGATTAATAAAGTGAGATTTATGTACTAAGTGAAAGTTGTGTAAAGAACTTGTTTTAGTGAATTTTCCAATACTATACGAGCTTAAAATGGTTGTTTTATTTTTTAAAATAATGTTGGTGTAGCCATCAATACCTTCAAAACGAATAATGTCATCAGTTTTTATAAAACTTAACCCTTTTTGAGTAGGAATTACAATAACTGAGTTGCCATTTGAAACTAGGTTTTCTAAAAGTTGTCTGTTTTTTTCTAATGTACTTTTTTGATTGATATTCTTTAAAGCATTTTCAATAGCAGCTTTTAACTCTTCATTATCAATAGGCTTTACAATATAACCAATAGCGCAATGTTTTATGGCATCAATGGCATATTCGTTATAAGCGGTAACAAAAATGATTTCAAAATTAGGATTTTCAATTTTAGATAACACGTCAAAACCACTTAAAACGGGCATTTCAATATCTAAAAATAAAATATGTGGATGGTTTTTATTTATTTCTTCAACTGCTTTTTGAGGGTTTTGAAATTTATGAGATATACGAATGTTTGGAAAATATTTAGACACTTTTAAAGCTAAGCTTTCCATGGCATTTTTTTCGTCGTCAACAATTATTGCATGTATTGTATTACTCATTATTTTGAAAAGTTAGTTGAACAATTGTACCTGTTGAATTTTGTAACTCTTTAATAGAATACGTTATAAACCACACTTTAGATTGGTTCAGTAATTCAATTCTATTTTGAATGATTTCGCTAGATTTTGAAATGTGAGTTTTTATTGAGTTTTCTTTTATTTCTTTGGCTTTTGTGAGCCCTACACCATTGTCTGATATTTTCACTATAAAATTACTCAAAGGATCTTTCAAAAATTCAATTTTAATTAATCCTTTTCCTTCATTATGAAATAAACCGTGGTTAACTGCATTTTCAACAATGGGTTGTAAAAGCATTGTGGGAATTTTTTGTTCGTTTAATTTTAGTGTTTTATCAATGTTAAATTCATAGATAAAATCATCACCAAAACGCATTTTTTCAATTTCTAAGTAATTATTTAGTAAAGAAATTTCTTGTTCTAAAGTTATAAACTTATCTTTTGAAAAATCGAAGAATTTCCGAATCAATCTAGAAAATCGAACTAAATATTTTTCAGATAATTCAATTTCATTTTTAGTGATGTAGTATTGAATTGCGTTTAATGAATTAAATACAAAATGAGGATTCATTTGAGATCGTAGTGCATGTAATTCATATTCAGCTAATTGTTTTTGTGTGTTTAATTTTGCTGTTTTTTTAGCTAATTCTCTATTTCTAATTTTGGATAATAAAAAACCTACAAATAGGGATATTAAAAGTGTTATTCCAATTTTTGAAATGGTGTATTGATACCATAAAGGCGTTATTTTAAATGTGTAATTTTTAGTAACTCCCTGTGTTTCTAGTTCTAAATTATAGTTATTTGGTGGTAAATCTGTAAAGTTTATTGTTGTAGAGCTAGTATTAATCCAATTGTTTTGAACGGGTGATAATTTATAATTGTAATTTAATTTAGAAGTGTTTTCATCAAAATTTATACTTGAAACAGAAAACGTAACATTATTATCGTTTTTATAGTTAAAAGTTGAACTATCACTAATTATTTTTTGATTGTTATAGTTGGCGTTTTCTAAATAGATGGTTAAGAATTGTGATTTATTTTCTTGATTTTTTGGAAGTATTGCAATACCGTTATTGGTACTCGCTATAATTTTATTTTTACGAATTAAAATATCGTTAACTATATTTGATGGAAGTCCGTTATTTGAATTTATTTTTTTTATAAATTTATAAGAGTCATTAATTTTTGTGTATTTTAAAACTCCTTCATTAGTAGCCAACCAAATATTTTTATTTTCAATAAAAGCATTTTCAACCGTTAAAAATTCAGAATTAGGTAACTGAAATAGCGTGTTAAAACTGGAAATATAACTTCCAAAACCATCAGTATTTATTAAAAATTGTGAATAAGAGATTTTATTTAAAGATAAAATAGGTTTGTTAAAATGATGATTGTTTAATTTTATTTCAACTATATGGTCGTTTCTTAATTCTTTTAAACCATTATTTGTGGCAATTAATAATTGATTGTTAAACGAAAGTAAAAAATTACAACCGGCTTGTAAATATTCTTTCTCTGTAGCAAAGTTGTTGGTATTTAGCTTATTAATACCAAAAGGAAAAATGCTGTATAAATTAGTGTTGTGATAAATTAATTGAGAAGCAACGGCATTTGAAAGTTCACCTGGTTTTGTAAAGTCAATAGTTGTTAATTTTTTATTTTTTAAATAACGAAATTTATATTTTGAAGGAAAAAATACGGTGTTTAACTCTTTAATTTCTTTAACTCTAAAAGGAAATTCTTCTTCTTTTAAAAAAAGGTTAAATTTATTTGTGACTGTATCCATTTTATAAAAACCTTTGTTAAAAGCAGTTGTATAAATTGCATTATCAGTAATACTTAATCTTCCTGTTTTTTGATTGTTTAATGAATAACTACTATTTCGTTTAGAGTAAGGGAGTTTGTAAATTCCGTTTGAAAAAGTAGCAAACCAAATAGCGTTATTTTTATCAATTAAAGCAAAATGTGATTTTATTTCATTTGGGAAATAAAATGGATTTTTAATATGTAGTTTATTGTCTAAAAACCCAACAAAACCAGCTCCTGTTATTTGTAGTTTGTTGTTTATTAAATTAATACGTGCGTGTTTTACAGTTTCTAATCCAATTTCATCTTTGAATAAAAAACGTTTTAATTCTAATGTATTAAGGTTTAAAATTGAATACTCTTTTTCTGAAACCCAAGTAAATAAACTATCTGTAATTTGTCCTCTTACGGAAAGTTGTTTAAGTAAATTGTGTACAGCAATTTGTTTAATAATTGTATTTTTTTTATTAATGATATCTAAATTACTAGTGTTAACATTAAGTTGTAATTGACTTATTTTTTTATGAAAAGTTTTAACTTTATCGTTACTTGCATCAGTTGAATAATTATTGAATATAACTTTCCATTTTCCATTTATTAGTTTGTGGGTTTTTGTAGGGGAAGTTGGGTAAACGTCATTTTTAATTTGGCTAGAAAAAATAGGGTTCATTATTTCACCATCATCATTATTTTGAAATGAATACACACTGTCATTTTCTATATAGCCAAGCTCTGAAGCTTTTGATAAGTACCAAACTTTGCTATCGGGTGTTGTAAACCCTTCCCATGCATCATTATTAGGTAAACCTTGTTTTGTGGTGAACACTTTAAAAAGGTTACCATTAAATTTCACCATTCCTTTATCGGATAAAAACCAAATAAACCCTTCAGGATCTTGTAAAATGGTGTAAATATGATTGCTAGGTAAGCCATTCTCTGTTGTGTAATTGGTATATTTTTGAGCATAGGAAAAACTCCATATTAATAATGTAAAAATAATAGTAATATGGAATTTTTTATTGTTCAACCTGAAGTTTTGTTAGTTTGCAATATAATATAAAGCAAATAATTATTAATGAATTAGATTGTAAATAATATCATAAGGTATGGCTTTATTATAGCTATTGATATTTAATAGTTTATTAGTGAAAAGTATCTATTACAACACAAAATTCAACTTCTAAACCACTAGCTGTTAAATCAAAACGCATTTCATCTCCTATTGCGCTTCCTGTTCTTTGGCAAATAACATTAACATTATAAGTAGAACCATTAAAATTTAAAACCCCTGTTCCAGTACCATTTAAGGTTACTACTGTTGTGGTAAAATTAAAGTTTCCAGGATTGTTAGTTTCATAAATTTCAACTTCAGGACCATTACTTGAAGTGTTAAAAAAATCTGTAAATAAATCTGTTTCTGGAATAAGTGTTTGAGTATTGTTACTAGTGTCTAAAAAAGTAAAACCTTCATAATTACAAGCTGTTTCGTTTGGCGCATTTCCAGTGTCATTATCACAATTAATAAGTGTGAATATTACTGTAAATAATAAGAATGTTTTTAGTGATTTTTTCATTTTCATTTAATTTTAAATTGTTGTTATGTTTTTTATGAATAAAAGACCCATTGAGTGTAATTTGCTTTGATTAATTGCACTCAATGGGTTTGCGTAGTATTTTAGATTTTAAATCCCTTCATCAATAACACCATCACAATCATCATCAATACCGTTGTTCTTTTCTACAGCATACGGGTGAATTTCATCGTTTGTATCATCACAATCTAAATTATTAAAAACACCATCAGCAGCCGATTCCTGTGTTGAACCGTAGCCATCTCCGTCAGCATCAATATATCTAACATCGTCTGTGTCAGTTTCACCATTACAATTATCATCAATACCGTTGTTGAAAATTTCATCAGCTAAAGGATTTATTGCATCATTATTATCATCGCAATCTGCATCATTAGTAGAATAGTTTACTGGAGTTTCTTCTCCTAAATCTAAATCAAGAATAACAGGATTTCCAGCTCCAAAACCATCACCATCTTTATCTTGATAAAAAGTATACCCATATAAACCATTACAATCTTCATCTATAGTATTATCAGGAGTTTCAGTTGCACCAGGATATACATCTGCATTGTTATCATCACAGTCTGAATTGTCTTTTACATGGTTGGCAGGCGCATTATTATTGGTTGCATTAACCGGATTTACAGAGGAATCTCCAAGTCCATCTTGATCTGTATCAGGCCACCAATTGTAGCTATAATCATTTTCATCTCCTATACACGCAGGTCCAATTATAAGTGTGGCTACAATTAAAAGTGTTAATGGAATACCAATGTTTAAAATTATTTTTTTCATTTTTAGTTATTTTAAGATTAATTTATTTTTCGTTTTTAATTTTAGATAAAAGAAGGAAGCTGTTATTAATATGAGTATTGCTATAAATTGAGAATGAGATACGTAATTATCTATAATGTAACCTCGGTTGTCGCCTCTAAAAAGTTCTAATATGGGTCTTGCAATTGCATACATTCCAATATAAAGTAAGAATAATTGCCCTTTAAATTGTTGGTGTTTTTTTATGAAAAGAAGTACTATGGCCAACAGAATTAAAGCTGAAGCTTCATACAGTTGTGTTGGATGTACAGCTATATTATTTGTTGTTGGGAAAATCAACCCGAAAATACTGTTTGTTGGTTTACCGTAACAACAGCCAGCATTAAAACAGCCAATTCTACCAATACTATGTGCAATAATGGTTGTTATTGCTAAAATATCTAGCATTGGTAAAATGGGAATTTTGTATTTCTTTAAATACAAAATTACAATAGGAATAATGGTTACAAATGAACCGTAGAAAACAAAACCGCCAGAAAAATTATTGAGCATTAAGTGAGGATTATTCCAAAAAAATAGAGGTTTTTCTAAATAGTAGAATAATTTTCCACCAACAAAACCGGCTATAAATATTAAATAGAAAAAATTGTTTGATAATGTGATAGTACCTAACTCGTTTTTTGTTCTCCACTTTGTATAAAGTGAAGCTATTAGCGTACCTAGAACTATGCAAAAAGCATACGTGTAAATTGTAACTTGTTGTGAGCTAAATGGGAATTCGAAATGAAAAAGTTGTGGGTACATGTGGGTTTGTTATTATTAATAACAAACCTAAGAAGTGAAGATCTTAAAAAAAATAGTGATTAGGTAAAGTAACCACTTGATTAGATAAAGTAGAAGTAATTATGCTTTTTAAATTATAAATCCGGATAAAAAAATACTGTATTGTTAAATTTAACAATACAGTATTTTCAAAAATTATTTTTGAATAGTTTAATTTTTAACCAAATGATATTTTGATTTAAGTTTTAATTCACTTAGAACATTTAAAGCTTCTTCAACATACATATCTTTCTTTAAATTTTTATGCCAAGCAACACGTTTTTCAGCTAAATCTTTATCCGCTTCTATTAAAGGTTGCTCGTAAAGAGGTGATGTATAAGTTAATTTTGTTGAATAATCTCTAATAGTTTTATATTTTAACGATTCATTTTCATGAGCTTTTAAATCGTTTTTATATGCATCTAAATTTAAATAAATTAATGTGTCATCTTGAGCTTTTTTTAGCCATTTAGCATTTTGATCTATTAACTTAAAATAACTGTTGTTTGCTATTCGTTTTTTACTATTATGAATTGCTTGATCAAAATTTTCGTAATTATTCCAAAGATTATATGTTGCTTGCGGCACTTTATCAAACTTTAAAGGATTTTCTAAATCACGTTCACCAATATTCATATATGTATATCTATCTGGCAACATAATATCAGAATGTACACCTTCTAATTGTGTAGAACCACCATTAATTCTATAAAATTTTTGAATAGTCATTTTTAAAGCTCCAATATCTTCATCTAAATTATGATATCTGTTAAGGTTTAAAACGCTTTGAACAGTTCCTTTACCATAGGTTTGTTTTCCACCAATTATAATTGCTCTCCCATAATCTTGCATTGCAGCTGCAAATATTTCTGAAGCTGAAGCAGATAATTCGTTTACTAACACTACTAAAGGTTTATCCCATTGAATTTTAGGGTCTTTATCTTTTTTAATGTCAGCATCTCGGTCTCTGTATTTCACTTGCACAACAGGTCCTTTATTAATAAATAAGCCTGAAATTTCAATAGCAGTTTGTAAAGAACCACCACCGTTATTTCTTAAATCTAAAACCAAACCTTCAATATTTTCACTTTTTAAACGTTCAATTTCTTGAGCCATATCTGTAGCTGAATTTCTGAAGTTTTTCTCATCAAAATCAATATAAAATTTTGGTAAGTTTATAATTCCAAATTTTTTACCATCCTTTTTTACCACACTTGATTTTACGAAGGTTTCTTCTAATTCAACAATATCTCTTATAATTGAAATTACTTTAATTGTACCATCCAGTTTTTTAAGTGTAAGCTTAACTTCAGTACCTTTTTTTCCTTTAATATATTCAATAGCATCATCTAAGCGCATACCAACAATATCAATTGGTTCTTCATTTTTCTGAGCCACTTTAATAATAAAATCTCCAACTTCTAATTCACCTTGTTTCCAAGCTGGCCCTCCTGAAATTAGCTCAATTACTTTGGTATAATCATTTTTCTTTTGAAGTCTTGCACCAATACCTTCCAATTTACCCGCCATTGAAATATCAAACCTTTTTTTAACAATAGGATCAAAATATGTTGTGTGCGGGTCAAATTCTTCAGTTATGCTATTGATATACGAAGAAAACCAATCAGAATATGTTAGTTCTTCAATACGTTGAAACGATTCAGTTAAATTACTTAGAGTAGTTTTACGAGCACCTTTTTCTAACTCTTTAAACGATTTTACAACGTAGTTTTCGTCTTCTTTCTTTTTATCTTCTTCAATAATTAATTTATCATGAAGTTTAGATAAGGTTGTGAATTTTAGTTGTTTATGCCATATTTTTTTAAGCTCACTTTTGTTTTTACTATAAAGAGATGTTTCATAATCAACATTGTATGTCTCATCTAAATTAAAGTTAAATGGTTTTGTTAATACTTCTTGAAAATATGGTTTTGAGTCCTTCATTCTTAAAACAAGACGATCATAAACTAAAAAGAAAAACGTTAAATCTTCATTGTTAATTTGATCATCAATTTTTGTTTTATAGTTAGAAAATTCATCAATGTCTGATTGTAAGAAATAGCGTTTAGAAGGATCTAAGCTTTCTAAAAACCGATGATATACATTTTCTGAAAATTCATCATTAATTTGATGTGGTTCATAATGACCTTGCGTTAAAACATATTTTAAAATAGTTATTAGAACTTTATCTTTAGGGTCTGTATTTGCTTTTAAGTGAAAGCTAGTAAATAAACTTACAACAAAAAGTATTGGTAATATTAGTTTTCGGGTCATCATCTGTCTTATCAATTTAATAATTATGTAGTTTGTTACTAACTAAAATAATGCCATTATTTGAGTTAGGTGTCTAATTTAACTTTTTTTTATTATTTAAGTTGCAATCGTAGTTGATTTCATAACAACTTATAATTTAATTACTACAATAATAACAAAATAAAGATTTAAACTTCTTTACAAAATGTTAAAATTTAATTTGTGGTAAGCAAATAAAATAGCCTAAATTTGATGCTTAATTTTATGAACATGAGTAAAAGACCTTTGATTTTAGTTAGCAATGATGATGGCATTACTGCACCTGGTATTAGAACTTTAATTTCAGTGATGAATGAAATTGGTGACGTTGTTGTTGTGGCTCCCGATAGCCCACAAAGTGGAATGGGCCACGCAGTTACTATTGATGATACGTTGTATTGTAATGAAATAAAAGTTGATAAAGGTCCGCAAGTTGAATATAAATCTTCAGGAACACCTGCAGATTGTGTGAAATTAGCTGTTAGTGAAATTTTAGATAGAAAGCCAGATTTATGTGTTTCAGGAATTAATCACGGTTCAAATTCATCAATTAATGTAATTTATTCAGGAACTATGAGTGCAGCTGTTGAAGCTGGTGTTGAAGGGATTCCTGCCATTGGTTTTTCGTTATTAGATTATTCTTGGAATGCCAATTTTGAACCTTTAAAAGAGCATATAAAAAAAATAGCGTTAAATGTATTGGAAAATGGTTTGCCAGATGGTGTTGTTTTAAATGTAAATTTTCCTAAAAGTAGTACCTTTAAGGGAATTAAAATTTGTAGACAAGCACGTGCAAATTGGGTTGAAGAATTTGATAAAAGAACAAACCCGCAAGGTAAGGTGTATTATTGGCTAACAGGTAAATTTGTAAATATGGATAAAGGTGAAGATACTGATGAATGGGCTTTGGCAAATAATTATATTTCTTTGGTTCCTGTTCAGTTTGATTTAACTGCGCATCATTTTATTCATAAATTAAACAATTGGAATTTATAATTATTTAACTATTATGAAAAGTTTAAACATAAAAAAAGAACTTCTAATTGGGTTTTTAGTTGCTTTAATAGCAACAACATTTGGTTGTTTTGTGTTTGTTGAATTCTTTTCAAGTTTTAATTTTTATAAAAGTCTTGAATTAATACAAGAGGTAAATTTAGAAGCTAGAGTTTTAGTGTTAGGTGCAATTGCCAATTTTTTTGTCTTTTTTATCTTTTTAAAGAAAAAACAAATTTATAGAGCTAGAGGTGTTTTGTTAGAAACATTTTTAGTAGCATTAATTGTCTTTTTTTTAACCTTATTTTCTTTTTAATTTTACAAAATGAAACGAGCCCAACAAATTTTGAAACATAAAGAAATGATTAATAGTGAACAGCATCTGTTAGCACTAAAAAATAAAATTTAAACAGATGAAGTATTATATAATTTCAGGAGAAGCTTCAGGTGATTTACATGGCTCAAATTTAATGAAAGCATTAGTTGAAAAAGATTCAAATGCTGAAATTAGATTTTGGGGAGGAGATTTAATGCAAGAAGTTGGAGGTACATTGGTAAAACATTATCGCGAGTTAGCATTTATGGGATTTGCTGAAGTTTTACTAAATATTAGAACAATTTTTAGAAATATTAAATACTGTAAAAAAGATATTATAGAATTTAAACCAGACGTTTTAATTTTAATAGATTACCCTGGTTTTAATATGCGAATTGCTGAATTTGCTAAAAAAGAAGGAATTAAAGTTCACTATTATATTTCACCACAAATTTGGGCTTGGAAAGAAAATCGTATTCATAAAATTAAAAGAGATGTTGATGAAATGTCTGTTATTTTACCTTTTGAAAAAGATTTTTACGAACAAAAACACAACTTCCCAGTACATTTTGTTGGGCATCCTTTAATTGATGCAATTGCAAATAGAAAGCAAGTTGGTATTGAAGCTTTTAATAAAGAATATAATTTATCTAACAAGCCAATTATAGCCTTATTACCAGGAAGTAGAAAGCAAGAAATTAAAAAAATGCTTTCAATTATGTTAAAAATGGCTGATAAATTTCAAGAGTATCAATTTGTGATTGCTGGTGCTCCTAGTCAAGATTTTGAGTTTTACAAACAGTTTATGAATCAAGAAAATGTAAAATTTATTAGTAATAAAACCTATGATTTATTATCCGTTTCTTATGCTGCAATTGTAACTTCCGGTACCGCTACTTTAGAAACAGCGTTGTTTAAAGTTCCTGAAATTGTTTGTTATAAAACAAGTTGGGTTTCTTACCAAATAGGAAAACGTTTAATAGATTTAAAATACATTTCGTTGGTAAACTTAATTATGGATAAAGAAGTTGTGAAAGAATTAATTCAAAATGAGTTTAACGAAAAAAACTTAGAACAAGAACTTCATAAAATACTTGATACTGCAAAACGATCAGAAATGTTTTCAAATTACTTTGATTTAGAAAAAAAATTAGGAGGAAAAGGCGCTTCTAAAAAAGTAGCTGAACTAATTGTGAAATAGAAAAACCTATAAATTTTACATATAAAAAAACAGCTTCAAAATTTAATTCTGAAGCTGTTTTTATCATTATTAATTATTACTTAATAACAATTCTTTTATTCGCAAATTCCCTCTAATGTATCTTCAATATCACCAGGTGTGCTCATAATTTTCATAAAAGTTCCCATAGTTAGCTCTGGCCAATGTAATGCTATTCTATATTTTCCGTGAAGCATTGTTGCTGTTTTTCCTTGTAATATAATTTCATAAGGTAAAGCGGCCACATGAGATTCTCCAATTTTTGGTAAAAATACTGATTCACCATCTTCTTTGCTTTGTAAACCAACTCCAAATACAGCTACTTTTTCGT
>NZ_WTAR01000034.1 GCF_013139515.1 Lutibacter sp. | reverse complement strand
TTTTTTCAATTCCTAACTTATTTATATCTCTATAAATAAATTGTGGTGAGAGAAGGATTCGAACCTTCGAAGCTTGCGCAGCAGATTTACAGTCTGCCCTCGTTGGCCACTTGAGTATCTCACCATTATTTTCAAAGACCTGAGCCGATGGAGGGACTCGAACCCACGACCTGCTGATTACAAATCAGCTGCTCTAGCCAGCTGAGCTACATCGGCATTTTACTCCATAAAAGAAGTCCGCTATTTCTAACGGACTGCAAATGTATTAAAGTTTTAATTTTAAACAAAACTTTTTTAATTTTTTTTTAATTTATTTCACTCTTATTTTTTCCTTCTTTTTTGTCAACTGTCTTTTCAACGAATCCGCTGCCTGCATAACACCTTCCTCAAAAGTTTTACATTGTTTTTTCACAACCAAATCATTCCCTGGTATATTTAATTTAATGTCTACAAATTTATTTTCTTTATCACTTGTTTGCTGAACTCTTAAAAACACTTCTGAATCAACTATTTTGTCATAAAATTTTTCTAAACTATTTATTTTTTTTTCAACAAATTCAATAAGACTTGCATCGGCATTAAAATTTACAGACTGTACGTTTACTTTCATAATAAATTAGTTTTTTTGGCTCCTTGGGTGAGCTTGATTATATACTTCCTTTAACTTCCCCAAACTGCTGTGGGTATAAACTTGTGTAGACGCCAAACTAGAATGTCCAAGTAATTCTTTAACTGAGTTTAAATCAGCGCCTTCATTCAATAAATGTGTTGCAAAAGAATGTCTTATAATGTGAGGACTTTTTTTAACTTTTGACGACACAGTACTAAAATAATTATTTATTACTCGATATACAAGTGTATCGTATATTATTTTTCCTTTTTTAGTGAGAAATAAATAAGTTTCATTTGTGGTAATCTCTTTTCTAACTTCAATGTAATTTACTATTGATTTCAGAACTGATTTTAATAACGGGATATATCTTTCTTTATTTCTTTTCCCTAACACTTTAACGGTCTCATTTGCAAAGTCAATATCCGAAATTTTAATATTTATTAATTCACTTCTTCTAATGCCTGTTGAATAAAATAATTCAACAATTAATTTATTTCGAAGTGATTCAAAATTAACTTCATCATCTAACAAATGAAGAACGTTTTTAATTTCCTTTTCAGAAAAAGGTATTTGCACTTGTTTAGGAACTTTTAAAGCTTTGTGTTTTGCTAAAGGATTACTTTCAATTTCTTTTATTTTTTGAAGAAATTTGTAAAATGATTTTAATGAAGAAACTTTCCTATTAATTGTACGGTTTGAAACTTTACTTTCAACTAAACTAACAATCCAATTTCTAATTTGAGCATAATTAACTTCAACAATGCTTTGGCTGCTATACGTAATATTACAAAACATCTGAAACGAATTTAAATCATTCAAATAAGCAGTTGTAGTGTGCTTTGAATATTTTTTTTCTAATATTAAGTAATTTAAGAAGGAATTAATAGGCATAAAAAAAACCGTTAGCATACAAATTTACAAATTGTAAATTGTATTTACTAACGGTTTAACTTTTTTGGTTAAATAATTTAACCTTGCTCTTCAGCTGTTCTTAATTTTTGAACATATTGAGCTTTTATGTTTTGCGCACGCTTCACTACTGAAGGTTTATTGAATTGTTTACGGTTACGTAAGTTCTTCATTGTTTTCGTACGATCAAATTTTCTTTTGTAACGTTTTAACGCTCTATCGATGTTTTCTCCGTCTTTAACTGGTATAATTAACATATTTTGGCACCTCCTTTCAAACTTGTTCCTTTTTAAATTTTGGACTGCAAAGATATAATTAATTATCTTATTCAGTGTTTTTTTTATTGAAATTATTTTTAGACTATCTAAAAACTAAGTTGCTGGCTTGTATTCTTTTTTATCAATAACCATTTTAGCAATTATTTCTCTTAGAATCTCAGATGTTCCACCACCAATTTGTCCTAGCCTGCTATCTCTTAAAAGTCTGGCCATTGGATATTCTTCCATATAGCCATATCCACCTAATAACTGCAAACAATCATTAATCACTGAGTCTGCCATTTTTGTTGAAAGTAATTTGGACATACTTGCTTCTTTTACAATATATTGTCCTTCTTTTAATCTTTTTGCAATAGAATAATTAAACTCTTTACACATTTCAACCTCACTTGCCATATCTGCTACTTTATGCCTTAACGCTTGAAATTTATCTAATGATTTCCCAAAAGCTTGTCTTTCTGAAATATAATTAATTGCATATTCTAATGCATATTCAGCTCTAGCATGTGCATTTACCCCCATAACTAAACGCTCTAGCGCAAAATGACTCATAATATAAGGAAACCCTTTACCTTCTTCTCCTAATAAATTACTTGCAGGAATTATTACATTATCAAAAGCAATTTCAGCAGTATCAGATGCTTTCCAACCTAATTTATCAAGTTTAGTTGCTGAAACCCCAATTGTGTCTCTATCAATCATAAAAATACTAATCCCTTTATTTCTAGAAGTTGTATCTGTTTTTGCCGCTACCACTAAATAATCTGAATATACACCGTTGGTAATAAATGTTTTTGAACCATTAATTACATAGGTATTTCCTTTTTTAACAGCTGTAGTTCTCATACCTGCAACATCTGACCCTCCAAATGGTTCCGTAATACATAAACAACCAATTTTATCACCATTTATACTTGGCGCTAAGTATTGCTTTTTTATACTATCATCACCCTCTTTATCAACATGAGTCATTGCCAAATACACATGCGCCCACATAGCGGCTGCAAAACCACCTGAATTAATTTTTTGAAGTTCTTCTAAAAATATAATTGTATAAAATATATCTAAATTCAATCCGCCATATTCTTCTGGTGAATTCAACCCAAAATAACCCATTTCTCCAAATTTATTCCAAATAAAACGATCTATAGTTCCATTTTTCTCCCAGGTATCAACATAAGGAACTACTTCTTTATGCAAAAAATCTCTAAAACTCTCTCTAAATGCTTGATGTTCTTCAGTAAAATACATACTATTCATTATGGGTAGCATCTTAAAATTAATGATAATTATTCAGCTACCAAATATAAGGCTATTCTGTCGAATTTTTCAATAGGAAATCCATCAATTTTTTTCAATTCTTCAAGAGATTGAATTTCAGCAACTTCATCTCTATAATTAAATATTTTTTTGGTCAATTCATAATCTATATAAACAATTGCTAATACTTGTTTAAAAGTTGCTTCGTTTACATTTATTTTTGAAATTATTGGAAGTTCTATTACTTTAAAATGAAGTAAAACTTTATCAACCACTTCTTTTTCCAAATTCCAAACCTCATATAATTGATTATTGTTAGAAAACCCTTGTAACTTATCTCTATACTTTAGTATTCTTTCTGATAATTTTTCACCAATACCATTCACAATTCTTAAATCTGAAGCACTTGCTTGGTTTATATCTCGTTTAATTAACGGTTTATGAATTATTTTTTTTGAATTTTTAATTGAAGACTTAACTTTTGAAGTTACCCAATCTGGAAATTTAAAGTACGGACTAATCACTTGAAGTAAACTATCACTAATTTTTGTGATTTTTTGAAAATCCTTGGCTGAATTAACAAATGTTCCTTTTAATCTAAACACCAAAAGCCTATCAATTTCGTCAGTATTCATTCCTAGTTGATAGCCTTTATAATCTGTTATATAATTTGGATTAAAAGGATATCTTTTTGGTTTTCTATTTTCTATTTCAACAGTTTTTAAAGAATCTATTTCTTTTTGAAATAAAGCAATCTCTTTGCTTGAAAAATTAATAATTTCTTCAGAAGAAAAATCAACAAAAAAGAAAACTACCTGAAGTGAGACTATAATTATTAATAAAAAGAAAATCCCATTTCGCTGACGTTTATTGTAGCTAAAATGGGATTTAAAAAATTTCATATTTTATATGTTATTCTTTGCTAGATTTTATAGCTGATAAATATTTAGACATTTCAACTTTCACTTTTGGAGCCAACAACAGTAGCCCTATAATGTTTGGAAATACCATTGCAAAAATCATAGCATCTGAAAACTCAATAACCGATCCTAGACTTGATGAAGCTCCAATCACAACAAATATTAAAAATAATGCTTTGTAAGAAATATCAACTATTTTACTTTTTCCAAATAAATATTTCCAACCTTGAATACCGTAATAAGACCAAGATAACATAGTAGAAAAAGCAAATAAAATAACAGCAATTGTTAGTAATATGGAAAAATTAGGAATAGCTGAATCAAAGGCTATTGATGTTAAATCTACACCTCCTAAATGCTCTCCTGTTCCGTTCATTATTACATTATTGCTAGCATCTAAATTAGAATATTCAAATAAATTACTTTTAAGATTTGTAACTACAATCACCAAAGCAGTCATTGTACAAATGACAACCGTATCTACAAATGGACCAATAGAAGCAACTATTCCTTCACTTGCAGGAAATTTTGTTTTCACTGCCGCATGAGCAATTGAAGCTGAACCAACTCCTGCCTCATTAGAAAATGCCGCTCTTTGAAACCCAACAATCATTACTCCAATTACACCACCCATAATAGAATTACTAGCAAAAGCTCCTTCCCATATTTGAACTAATGCAGCTGGTATCACATCAATATTCATAAAAATAATAACTAAGGAAGCTCCTACAAACATGATTCCCATAAAAGGTACTATTTTCTCTGTAACACGACCTATTCTTTTAATACCTCCTATAATTACAACACCAACTAGTATCGCCATTAAAACACCGAAAATAAACCCAGAATCTAAGCCAAACAGCAATTTAAATTGTGCTGCCGCTTGATTGGATTGAAACATGTTTCCTCCTCCAAAAGATCCTCCAACTACAAATATTGCATATAAAAAAGCTAAGACCTTTCCTAAACCTGTCAAATTCTTTTCTTTTAATCCTTTTCTCAGGTAATACATTGGACCTCCATATATCTTTCCATCTTCACCAACCTCTCTATATTTAACACCTAAAGTTGCCTCAACTAACTTAGTTGACATCCCTAAAAACCCAGCTAAAATCATCCAAATTGTTGCTCCTGGACCACCAATAGCAATAGCTACTGCAACTCCTGCTATATTTCCTAAACCTACGGTAGCTGATAATGCTGCGGTTAAAGCTTGAAAGTGAGTAACTTCCCCTACAACACCTTCTGACTGAACACTCTCAAAAACATCTCCTCCTGGAGTTGAATCCCCTGCGACAACATCAACTGAATGGTGATCTACATCGTCATACTTTCCTTTTGCAGCCTTAATAGCCACTCCAAACAGCCTTATATTCGCAAAATTGAAGTACAGCGTAAAAAACAGTGCTCCTAACAACAAAATAATAATTACAATAGGAACATCTATCCCTACTATTGATATTGGATAAAAAACAATACTACTTACCCAATCTGCAAAAGGCTTAAATCTTGCCTCAATCTTTTCATCAATAGTCATTTCTTGGGAATATGAAATAATAGGCGCAATTAGTAATAAAAAGGAAAGAAATTTGCTCTTCATATTTATAGGTGTTTTTTTAATAAGTTGCAATATGGTAAAAAATTGAGGTTACCACAAATTTTTAACTTTAAACTTGTGATATTCCGAAATTAACCTCTTTTTATTTACTATAAAATTTGACGTAATTTTTCAATCTGATTTGGTCTACCTAATACAATAAGGTTAGTGCCCGGCTCAAGCTTTGTAGTAGCCTCAGGATTTATAATGTATTCGTTTTTAGAAGTTTTAAACCCAATTACATTACAACCTGTTTTTCTTCTTAAATCTAAATCTAATAATGTTTTATTTAAAAATTCTGAGGGTAAATCATCAATTGCAATTTCTTCTAAATTAGTTGAACATTCATCAGAAATTGTTAGTCTATCAACAAACTCAACTAAATCTGGCGTTACAACTAATGATGCCATATGTTCACCACCAATTTTATTTGGCATTATAACATTGGTAGCTCCAGCAATTTTTAATTTTTTATAAGAAGATTCATTAGAGGCCCTGCTTATAATAATAAACTCTTTATTTATTTGTCTGGCTGAAAGCACGACAAACAAATTATCAGCATCTGAAGGAAGTGCTGTAATTAAACTTTTTGCATTAGTAATTGCAGCTTCATTTAAAGCTTTATCATCAGTTCCATCACCTTCAACATATAAAATATTATTTAATTCTAGTTCTTCAATAATAGTTTTACTTTTTTCAATTACAACACATGGCATGTTAAATTTCTTAAGTTTTGCTACTGCTTGCCTACCATTTCTTCCGTAGCCACACACAACAGTATGATTCTGTAATTTTTGAATTTTTTGTTGCATTTTTTTATATTTTATACGTTGAAAAAAATTATCGTTTGCTAAATATTCTGTCAATGCTGTTACTGAATAACCATAAACTCCAATACTTAATATGATTAGAACAATAGTGAATAGTTTTTCTGTCTGATTTAATTCATGAAGCGTACCAAAACCAACTGTAGACATGGTAATTATGGTCATGTATAATGAATCAATAAATGTTTCATTTGAAATAAATAAGAAGCCAACAACTCCTATCATTAACACAACGGCTAACAGAAATAACGAAATATATAATTTTGTTTTTACAACCATACTATATTACAAATCAAAAACAGAGTTTCTTTTGGTGTAAATCATATCTTTCAATCGAAGTAAAAATGCTAATGTTAAGTATATTCCGAAGGAAAAACCAAACGTAACAAAAGAAATATAAATAAAAAACAAGCGCACATTAGATACACGCATACCCAATCTATCTGCAAATCTTGATGAAACTGCAAAGCCATGTTTTTCAAAATAATGTCGTAAAGAATCAATCCACTTCAAAAGCCTCTAATTTTTACGCAATATACTAATTTCCAAAATAAGATAGAGCTCTTTAACAAAATTGTAGTTACAATTTTTTAACTTTGCAACTTTCCAAAAATCAAATGGCAAAACACGAAGAATATATTGAAGTCCTTGGAGCTCGTGTTCATAATTTAAAAAATATTGACGTTCGCATTCCAAGAGAAAAATTAGTTGTTATAACTGGTTTAAGTGGTAGTGGGAAATCGTCATTAGCTTTTGATACCATTTATGCTGAAGGCCAGCGTAGATATATTGAAACTTTTTCTGCATATGCACGTCAATTTTTAGGAGGATTGGAACGACCTGATGTTGACAAAATTGATGGGCTTTCTCCTGTAATTTCTATTGAACAAAAAACCACCAATAAAAGTCCGCGCTCTACCGTTGGAACAATTACAGAAATTTACGATTTTTTACGTTTACTCTATTCAAGAGCTGCTGATGCTTATTCATACAACACCAATAAAAAAATGGTAAGTTATAGTGATGAGCAAATAAATGAGTTGATTTTAAAAGATTTTAAAGATAAAAAAATTGTAATTCTTGCGCCAATAATAAAATCTAGAAAAGGACATTATCGTGAACTTTTTGAGCAAATTGCAAAACAAGGCTTTGTTAAAGTTCGTGTTGACGGTGAAATTATAGACATTGAAAAAGGAATGCGTTTAGATCGTTACAAAATGCATGATATTGAAATTGTAATTGACAGATTATTAGTAAACAGTTCTTCTGAAAAAAGATTAGAAGAAACCATCACAACTGCACTATATTCTGGTGAAAATATTTTAATGGTTTTAGAACACGAAACTAATATTCCTCGCTATTTTAGTCGCGATTTAATGTGTCCTAAAACTGGTATTTCGTATCCAAATCCTGAACCTAATAATTTTTCATTTAACTCACCAAAAGGAGCTTGTTCAACTTGTAACGGACTAGGGAAAATTAACAAAGTAAATCTTCAAAAAATAATTCCAAATAATAAAATTTCAATTAAAAGTGGTGGAATTGCACCGCTTGGCGAACAAAAAAGCAGTTGGATTTTTAAACAACTTCAATTAATTGCTGACCGCTATAAATTTCAATTGACCGATCCTATTTCAAAAATTCCAAAAGAAGCGTTAGATATTATTTTAAACGGTGGAAATGAAAAGTTTAAAATAGATTCAAAAGCAATGGGTGTAACCCGCACTTATGAAATTGATTTTGAGGGGATTATTAGTTTTATTGAAAGTCAATATAAACTAAGTGAATCTACCTCCATAAAACGTTGGGCTAAAGATTTTATGGATGAAGTAAATTGCGAAACTTGTGAGGGAAAAAGACTTAAAAAAGAAGCTTTATATTTCAAAATAAACAAAAAAAACATTTCTGAATTAGCTCAGCTTGATATTTTAGAACTTGCCGAATGGTTTGCAAATATTGAAAAAAAATTAAGTGACAAACAACTCAAAATAGCTTCAGAAATATTAAAAGAAATTAGAACAAGAATTCAATTTTTATTAAATGTTGGGCTAGATTATTTAACTTTAGATAGAAGTTCAAAATCTTTATCGGGTGGTGAAGCACAACGAATTCGATTAGCAACTCAAATTGGTTCTCAATTAGTTGGTGTCTTATACATTTTAGATGAACCAAGTATTGGTTTACACCAACGCGACAATCAGAAATTAATAAATTCATTAGTTAATTTAAGAGATGTTGGAAATTCAATTATTGTTGTGGAACACGACAAGGATATGATTGAACATGCCGATTATGTGATTGATATTGGTCCGGGCGCTGGTCGTTTTGGTGGTGAAATTGTGAGTGAAGGAACTTTTGAAGAATTAAAACAACACAATACGCTAACTGCAGATTACTTAAACGGCACAAAAGAAATTGAAATTCCTAAAAAAAGACGAAAAGGGAATGGTAAAAAAATAACTTTAACAGGCGCAACTGGTAATAATTTAAAAAACCTAACTGTCAACTTCCCTTTAGGAAAACTTATTTGTGTAACGGGTGTTTCTGGTAGCGGAAAATCTACCTTAATAAACGAAACTCTTTACCCAATTTTAAACAAGCATATTTATAGAGGCGTTAAAAAACCAATGCCTTATAAAACTATTAAAGGATTAGAAAATATTGATAAAGTAATTGCCATAAACCAATCTCCAATTGGTAGAACTCCACGTTCAAACCCAGCAACTTACACAGGTGTTTTTAGCGAAATACGAAGTTTATTTGCTAAAACAAGTGAAGCTGCAATTAGAGGTTACAAACCTGGAAGATTCTCATTTAATGTAAAAGGCGGAAGATGTGAAACTTGCCAAGGTGGTGGTGTTCGTGTTATTGAAATGAATTTTTTACCTGATGTTCATGTAGAATGTGAAACGTGTCAAGGTAAACGTTTTAACAGAGAAACATTAGAAATTAGATATAAAGGAAAATCAATTTCTGACGCATTAAATATGACTATTGATGATGCTGTTGAATTTTTTGAACTTATTCCAAAAATATTTAGAAAGCTAAAAACAATACACGATGTTGGTTTGGGTTATATTACTTTAGGGCAACAATCAACAACATTATCAGGTGGTGAGGCTCAACGTATTAAATTGGCTTCAGAGTTATCAAAAAAAGATACTGGAAATACTTTTTATATTTTAGACGAACCAACTACAGGACTTCATTTTGAAGACATTAGAGTACTTATGGACGTTTTAAATAAATTAACCAATAAAGGAAATACAATACTTGTTATTGAACATAACTTAGATGTTGTAAAACTAGCTGACCATGTTATTGATATTGGAATGGAAGGCGGTAAAAAAGGTGGAGAACTAATTTGCTTTGGAACACCTGAAGAAATTAGTACGCATAAAAAAAGCTATACTGCACAATTTTTAAAAAAAGAATTAAATTAGTTAGCTACTAAAAAAAACTGTTATTTAGCAACTTAAAATTGAGATTTAAAGAATTATGATACCAAATGAAGATCGAAAAATAAGGGAAAAATTCAAGCAAAAAACTTGGAACGAAATTAAAACAAATGATTCTTGGGCTATATTCAAAATTATGGCCGAATTTGTTGAAGGTTTTGAGCGTTTAAGCAAAATTGGTCCTTGTGTGAGTATTTTTGGTTCTGCACGTACAAAACCAGGTCATAAACATTATAAATTAGCTGAAAGCATAGCTTTTGAATTAACACAAAGTGGTTATGGTGTTGTTACTGGTGGTGGACCTGGAATTATGGAAGCTGGTAATAGAGGAGCTGCACGTGGTAAAGGAATATCGGTAGGTTTAAATATTGATTTACCTTTTGAACAACATGACAACCCATATATTGATTCAGATAAGAGTTTAGATTTTGATTACTTTTTTGTTCGTAAAGTTATGTTTATGAAATACTCTCAGGGTTTTGTTGTAATGCCTGGTGGGTTTGGAACTATGGATGAACTTTTTGAAGCAATTACACTAATTCAAACTAAAAAGATTGGTAAATTTCCAATTGTTTTAGTTGGAAGAAAATATTGGACTGGACTAATGGATTGGATTAAAAACACACTACTTGAAGAAGGAACAATAAGTCCAAAAGATTTAGATTTAATTTCAATTGTTGATACTGAAGAGGAAGTTTTAGAAGTAATTGACACCTTCTATAAAAAATACAGTTTAAGCCCTAATTTTTAATAAAAACCCTCTTGAAAAATAATATATTTTTTGCGCTTTTAATCTGTATTATTAGTTTAACTACATATAGTCAAACTAATACTATTAAAATGTCTGTAATTTTAAATACAGCTACTAATGAACTTAAAATAGAACAAGAAACTACTTTTCACAACAAGTCTGACAGTTTATTAAATGAAGTCTATTTTCATAATTGGGCTAACGCTTATAAAGATAAAAAAACACCTTTAGCAAAACGTTTTATTGAAAATTATTCAAAATCTTTTCATTTCACCAGCGAAAAACACAGAGGAAATTCAACAATAAAAAATATAACAATTAATTCAAACAGTACCACTTGGGAAAGTACTAAAGAAAACCCTGATATTTTAAAAGTAAACTTAACACAAGAATTAAATCCTAAAGATTCTGTTAGAATAACAACGACTTATATTGTAAAAATCCCTAAGGATAAATTCACAAAGTACGGCGTGAACACAGTTAGCTATAATTTACGTTATTGGTATTTAGCTCCAGCAATCTTCACTAATTCATGGAAAACTTATAACAATTTAGATATAGATGATTTGTATATTGATTATACAAATTATCATATTAATATTAAAGTACCAATAAATTATATTGTAAATAGTGATTTAATAATTTCAAAAACCACATCTAATTTTAATAAGTACACATTAATTGGCAAAAATAAATTAGACGTAGAACTAAACATAACTCAACAAAACGACTTTATTGAGTACAAATCAAATCCTAAAATAATTACCAATTTAACGTCTGAAGATGTAAGCACTTCAATTAAAACTGACATTTTAAATAGAGAACTAGAATTTATAAAATCATACTTGGGTGAATTTCCGCATGAAAAATTATTCATTAATAAAATTGAGTATGATAAAAACCCTGTTTATGGTTTTAATCAACTCCCTTCATTTTTAGCTCCTTACAATACTAATTTTGAATGGGACATACAGTTATTTAAAGTACTTTCAAAAAAATATATTCATTCTATTTTCTTGTTTAATCAAAGAGAAGATGCTTGGCTTGCAGATGGTTTACAAACCTATTTAATGATAAAATATATTGAAAAATACTATCCTAAAATGAAAGCACTAGGCAATGTTTCAAAACTTTGGGGTATTAGAAATTTCAACTTAGCTAAAATTAGTTTTAATGATAAATACCCTTTTGTTTATCAATTTGCTGCCCGTAAAAATTTAGATCAAGCTTTAACATCTCAAAATGATTCTTTATCAAATTTTAATCGAAAAATTGTAAATAAATACAAAGCTGGGTTAGGGTTAAAATATTTAGAAATCTACTTAGGTGAAGACGTAATTAGTAATTCTATCACTAATTTTTCAAAAGAAAATTCAGAACAACAAACAAATAGCAATCAATTTTTAACAAAAATTAAAACAACTAAAGATATTTCTTGGTTTACAAATGAATATTTAAAAACAACAAAAAAGGTAGACTATACCATTAAAAAAATTACCAAAAAGAACGATTCACTTGAAGTAAGTATTTTAAATAAAAGAAATTTTACAACACCTATTCAACTTTACGGAATTAAAGGCAAAGAAATTAAATTTAAAAAGTGGTTAACAAATATTGATTCTATAACAACCATTACAATTCCTACAAATGGTTTTGATAAACTTTCATTAAATTACGAATCGTTTTTACCTGAATATAACTTAAGAAACAACTGGAAAAATGTAGATAAAAAATTATTCAATAGACCTCTTCAACTAAAGTTCATGAAAGATATTGAAAACCCATATTACAATCAATTTTTTTACACACCTGTATTCAGATTCAATTATTATGACGGAGCAGTTTTAGGATTGGCAATTTCAAATAAAACATTACTAAAAAAGAGTTTTAACTATAAAATAACACCTTCATACAGTACAAAAAGTAAAACACTTTCAGGAGTATTTTCATTATTGTATGAGCATCTTCCAGAAAATAAAAAAGTAAATAGGTTTGCATTTGGTTTAATAGGTAGCAACTTCCATTACGCTGAGAATTTAACTTACACGGCACTTAGTCCATTCGCTATGCTTGAATTTAAACGAAAAAACTTAAGAGATGTTAGTAGAAATGCATTATCTGCTTCTTACACATTTGTTAATCGTGAAAAATCACCAACTCAAACTGACCATATTGAAACTAATAAGTACAAAGTTTTTAATTTAAGTTATGGCTATGCCAAACCTGAAATTATTGAAGATATTCGCTTTTCATCAGGCCTTCAAATTTCTAGTAAATTTAGCAAAGTTTCACTAACAGCACATTACAGAAAGTTAACTGATGCTAATAGGCAGTTTGATTTTAGGTTTTTTGCTGGTGCTTTCTTAACCAATAATACTGAATCTGATTTTTTTAGTTTCGCTTTAGATAGACCAAGTGATTATTTATTTAAATACGACTATTTGGGAAGATCAGAAACGTCTGGGTTTTTTAGCCAACAAATAATTATTAATGAAGGTGGTTTTAAATCTAAACTTCCTGTTGCCTTTGCAAATCAATGGCTTACTACTTTTAACACAAGTGTTGGATTATGGCGTTGGCTTGAAGTTTATAATGATATTGGGCTTATTAAAAACCGAAATGAGAAAGCTTATTTTGCACATGAAAATGGTATTAGACTAAACTTTATACAAGATATTTTAGAACTTTATTTTCCAGTACATTCAAATTTAGGTTGGGAAATATCTCAACCAAATTATAGCTCTAAAATTAGATTTGTTCTTGTAATAAAACCAAAACGAATTTATAATTTTGTGAAAAGAGGTTTTTATTAATTTAACAAACCTCTTAAGGCAAATCAACATTATTAAACAATTCTTAATAATAAAGAGGTTTTTCAATTTTATTTTCACAATTATTCAACTACTTCGCACTATTTTTAAATATCGTTTAAAATTCGTATATTTGCAAAACTAAAAATTTCGAAAATATGAATGTAAAATCTTCGTCTACAAACCTAGAAAACCTATCATTTAATCAATTTAAAAAAGAAGTATTACACGATTATAAAATTGCTGTAATAAGTAGAGAATGTAGTATTTTAGGAAGAAGAGAAGTTTTAACTGGAAAAGCGAAATTTGGAATTTTTGGTGACGGTAAAGAAGTACCTCAATTAGCCATGGCAAAAGCCTTTAAAAAAGGTGATTTTAGATCTGGTTATTACAGAGATCAAACATTTATGATGGCTATTGGTGAATTAACACCTCAACAATTTTTTGCAGGATTATATGCACATGCAGATATTAAAGCTGATCCAATGTCTGGTGGACGTCAAATGGGCGGACATTTTACTACACATAGTTTAGATGAAAATGGGCATTTTAAAAATTTAACTGAACAATACAATTCAAGTGGTGACATTTCACCTACGGCTGGTCAAATGCCACGATTATTAGGTATTGCCTATGCCTCAAAATTATTTAGAGAATTACCTGAAGTTAAAAACCCTAAATTCTCAAATAATGGAAATGAAATTTCTTGGGGAACTATAGGAAACGCAAGTACTTCCGAAGGTATATTTTTTGAAACAATTAATGCCGCAGGTGTTCTCCAAGTACCAATGATTATTAGTGTTTGGGATGATGCATATGGAATTTCTGTTCCTGCAAAATATCAAACAACTAAAGAAAATATTTCTGAAATTCTAAAAGGCTTTCAACGTGATAATGAAGCTAATGGTTATGAAATTTTTGTTGTTGAAGGTTGGGACTATCCTAAATTAATAGATATATACAACAAAGCATCTAAAATTTCTCGCGAAGAACATGTTCCTGTTTTAATTCACGTAAAAGATTTAACACAACCTCAAGGCCATTCAACTTCTGGATCACATGAACGTTACAAATCTAAGGAACGTTTAATTTGGGAAAAGCAAAACGATTGTATTGCTAAAATGCGTGATTGGATTATAGAATTTGATCTGAAAGATGAAAATAACAACACGCTACAATTTATTGATTCTGAAGAAGAATTAATTAAAATTGAAAAAGATGCTAAAAAAGAAGTTAGCAAAGCTAAAAGAGAGGCTTGGAACGCGTTTTTAAACCCATTAAAAGAAGAACAAAAAACTTTAGTTAACTTACTTGAAAATCTTTCAGCAAAAAGCAATAACAAAACTTTTATTTTAAAATTAAAAAATGATTTAGCTTCAATTCTTGAGCCTTTAAGAAAAGATATTTTATCAACTGCAAGAAAAGCAACTGTTTATGTTAGAAATGAAAGTTTATCTGAAAAGAAACAGTTACAAAACTGGATTAAAAATTACATAAAAACTAAACAACCTAAATATAGTTCACATTTATATAGTGAAACGGACCAAAAAGTTAGCCTTTCTGAGGAAATTTCACCAACTTACAATTCCAATGCTGAACTAGTTGATGCAAGAATTATTATAAAAGATAATTTTGATACGCTGTTTTCAAAACATCATAATTTATTTATTTTTGGAGAAGACGCTGGTAATATTGGTGATGTTAATCAAGGTTTAGTTGGTCTTCAAGAAAAATACGGAAAACTAAGAGTTTCAGATACTGGAATTAGAGAAGCAACAATTATAGGACAAGGCATTGGAATGGCTTTAAGAGGTTTGCGCCCAATAGCTGAAATTCAGTATTTAGATTATTTATTATACGGTTTACAAATTTTAAGTGACGATTTAGCAACACTTCATTACAGAACAGCAGGAAAACAAAAAGCTCCATTAATTGTTAGAACTCGTGGTCATAGATTAGAAGGTATTTGGCATTCAGGCTCACCAATGGGAGCAATTATACATTTGTTAAGAGGAATGAATATTTTAGTTCCAAGAAATATGACAAAAGCCGCCGGATTCTACAATACATTATTAGCGTGTGATGAACCTGGTTTAATTGTTGAAAATTTAAACGGTTACCGTCTTAAAGAAAAATTACCAAACAATTTTGGTGAATTTAAAACACCTATTGGTGTTGTAGAAACTGTAAAAGAAGGTACAGATATTACTGTATTATCATATGGATCAACACTAAAAATAATTGAAGATTCAGTGAATAACCTAGCACAAGTTGATATAAATATTGAGATTATTGATGCTCAAAGTTTACTTCCTTTTGATACCAATCAAGATGTTGTAAAGAGTATTCAAAAAACAAATAGGTTAATTGTTATTGATGAAGATGTTCCTGGAGGAGCTTCAGCATATTTGCTTAATGAGGTTTTAGAAAAACAGAATGCTTATGAATATTTAGATAGTAAACCAATAACTTTAACTGCTAAAGAACATAGAGCAGCTTATGGCACAGATGGAGATTACTTTTCTAAACCAAATGCTGAAGATATATTTGAAACTATATATGGCATAATGCGAGAAGTTGACCCAAATAAATACAAGAAATTATATTAAATAAAAAACCCAGCTAAAGCTGGGTTTTTTGTTTTATTTACTCGCAAATAGCTTTACATCACTTTCTGAGACTTCCTTTTCTCCTAAAATAATAAGCCTTTCAACTACATTTCTTAGCTCACGTATATTCCCAGTCCAATCATAATTTTGCAATAATTTTATTGCTTGTGATGAAAAAGATTTTACAGCAGTACCTTGCTCACTTGCTATTTGTTGTGCGAAAAAATTAATTAACAAAGGAATATCTTCTCTTCTTTCATTTAAAGATGGCACATTAATTAAAATTACTGCTAACCTGTGGTATAAATCTTCTCTAAAATTCCCTTTAGAAATTTCCTCTTTTAAATTTTTATTAGTTGCTGCTACTACCCTAACATCAACTTTTATATCCTTATCACTTCCAACTCTTGAAATTTTATTTTCTTGCAAAGCTCTTAGAACTTTAGCTTGAGCAGGAAGACTCATATCTCCTATTTCATCTAAAAAAATAGTACCTCCATTAGCGGCTTCAAATTTACCTGCTCTATCTTTATTAGCGCCTGTAAACGAACCTTTTACATGACCAAATAACTCGCTTTCAATTAATTCAGAAGGAATTGCAGCGCAATTAACCTCAACCATTGGCCCTTTTGTTCGTTCACTTTTTTCATGCAACCAATGTGCAACTAATTCTTTTCCGGTTCCATTTGGACCTGTAATAAAGACACGTGCATCAGTTGGCGCTACTTTTTCAATCATTGTTTTAATATGAGAAATGGCTTCACTTTCACCAATCATCTCATATTTTTTACTTACTTTTTTCTTTAACAATTTATTTTCTACAACTAATTCTTTTTTGTCTAAAGCGTTACGAACTGTATTTAATAAACGGTTTAAATCTGGTGGTTTAGAAATATAATCAAAAGCGCCTAAACGCATTGTATTTACAGCAGTATCTAAATCTCCATGACCAGAAATCATTACAATTGGAATTTCAGGTTTCAACTTTTTAATTTTTTCTAAAACTTCAATACCATCCATTTTTGGCATTTTTATATCGCATAAAACCAAATCAAAATCTGATTTTGAAATCATTTCAATGCCCTTCAAACCATCTTCAGCTTCTTCAACTTGATACGTATCATTTTCTTCAGAAATTATTTTTTTCAATACTCTGCGAATAGCAGCTTCATCTTCAATAATTAATATTTTTGACATCTTATGCTTTGTTTTGTATTAAATGTACATCTCTTTGTGGAAATGGTATTTCTATATTATTAACTCTAAATTTCTTATCTATTTCGTAACGCAAATCGCTTTTTATTTTTAGCTGAGAAAAACTATCATTAATTGTAAATAGTAACTTAAATAGTAAAGCACTATCCCCAAAATCCATAAAGAGCACATCAGGTTTTTTTGTTTTTAAAACCTTAGGGTGTGCTTGTGCTACTTCAATTAATACTTTTTTTACTTTCTCAACATCAGAACCATAAGCTACACCAATATTAATTGCTTCAACGGTTGAAGTCCCATTTTGAGTCCAATTATATAAACTATTTGTTAAAAATTTATGGTTTGGAATTATTATAACTCTACCGTTCACCGTTACAGCTCTTGTTGTTCTTAAACGTATTTCAAAAACTCTGCCAACTTTTCCTTCAATTTCAATTATATCATTTACGTGTAGTGTTTTATCTAATAAAATAAAAATACCTGATATAATGTCCTGAAATAATGTTTGAAGTCCTAATCCCAAACCAACAAGTAATGCGGCAGAACCAGCTAGTAACACACTTACTTGAATTCCTGAAGATTCTAAGGCAATTATTATTACAAGTAGGTATATAAAATATTTTAAAAAAGAAAAAATGCTTTTAAACTTACCCTTATCTTCTTCTTCTAGTTGTTTATTTATTATTCTTCGTGCAACTTTTAATAGCACGCTTGTTATAAAAAATGCAATTATTAAAACTAAAATTGTTTTTACAGAAATATGAATATTTTCACTTAATTGAAATGTATAATTTAATAAACTTCTAAGCTTTTCCATATCTTAATATTTTAACCATTTATACAACTCTTTATAACTTGGTTTTTTGCCATACATTAAAATACCTACTCTATAAATTTTAGCAGCAAACCAAACAATTGCAATAAAGGTAATTATTAACAATAACATGGATGTTACAATTTGCCACCAAGGCACTCCAAATGGAATTCGCATTAACATAACTATTGGCGATGTTAATGGAAATAATGAAAACCCTAAGGCAATTGGGCCATGTGGATTTTCAATTACAGAAAAACCAACATAAATAGCAATAATCAAAGGCATTAAAACCGGCATCATAAATTGCTGTGTGTCTGTTTCACTATCAACAGCAGCACCAATTGCTGCATAAATTGAGCTGTAAATTAGGTAACCTCCTAAAAAATAAATAATGAATGAAAAAAACATCGTTAAAATTGGCAAACTTTTTATTTCTTGAAGCACTAATTGTAATTCACTAGCTGAAGTTTGTTGTACTTGTTGTACTATTTCTGGATTCATTTGCCCAACACTTGTAGCTGAACTTGCAGTTTCTATCCCAAAAATTGAAGTTACAAGAAGCATTAAAAATCCAGCTGAAATCATCCAAATAATAAATTGTAAAATACCAGCTAATGCATTTCCAATTATTTTACCCAACATTAATTGAAATGGTTTTACAGATGAAATAATGACTTCAATAATTCTACTTGTTTTTTCTTCAATTACACTTCTCATTACTGATGTGCCGTAAATTATAATGAACATAAAAATTAAATACCCAAATCCTCCACCAACAGCCATGCGCAACAAACTTCCAATTTTAGATGATTTTTCTCCCGAGAAATTTTCTGAAGCTATATTTACATTTGTTTCAGTGGCCTTTATCTTCTCAACATCAACATGAAGTTGTTCTATTTTTAGATTTCTTATTTTCTTTTCTAATTTACTTTCAATATCTGATAGCAATGATAAACTAGGTGTATCTTCCGAATAAAAGGCAACTCCTTTTGAAAGGTTAATTAAACTATCATTTTTTGGTATATAAATTAAACCGTAGTAAAATTCTTTGGTTTTAACTTTAGCCATTTCTAAGCCTAACGCTGTTAAATTTACATATTTTGTATGTTCAGAATCTGTAAATACAGTTTCTAATTGATGTGATTCATCAACAAAAGCAATTGTTCTTGTCTCTTCACTATTCTTTTCGTTTAAAAAAATAATTAACGAAAATAAACCCGCCATTAACAAAGGACTTAACAATGTTAATATGATAAACGATTTATTTTTAACCTTTGCTAAAAACTCTCTTTTTATAATTAGTTTTAGTTTACCCATTGTTTGCTACGGCTTTTAAAAATATATCATTAGCACTTGGAATAATCTCAGTAAAATGTGTGATCTGCGATTTGTTATTTAAATAATTAATCAAATCTGTAGATGTTTCTCCATTTTTTAAATCAATTAAAAGGCGTAAATCATTATTAATTGATGCTTTTGATTTTTGAACTTTAAATTTAGTTTCAATTTCAGAAAATAACACTTCTTTATTATCACTTAACAATCCAACTTCAAATTGATTGGTTCTAAATTGTTGCTTAATATCGTTTAATTTACCGTCTAATATTTTATTCGATTTATCAATCAAAGCAATATATTCACATAATTCTTCAACAGATTCCATTCTGTGTGTAGAAAAAATAATACTTGCGCCTTCATCACGAAGTTTTAGAATTTCATCTTTAATTAAATTTGCATTTATTGGATCAAAACCACTAAAAGGTTCATCAAAAATTAATAATTTTGGACTGTGAAGTACTGTAACTATAAATTGAACTTTTTGAGCCATTCCTTTTGAAAGTTCTTGAATTTTTTTGCTCCACCAATCAGTAATTTCAAATTTCTCAAACCAATACAGTAGCTTTTTTTTAGCTTCAGTTTTAGACATTCCCTTAAGTTGCGCTAAATATAAAACCTGTTCACCAACTTTCATACTTTTATACAAACCACGTTCTTCGGGTAAATACCCAATAGACTGAATATGATGCGGTTGTAATTTTTCATCACCTAAATAAATAGTTCCGCTATCTGGTAAAGTAATTTGGTTAATAATTCTTATTAATGAAGTTTTTCCTGCGCCATTTGGACCTAACAAACCAAAAATACTTCCTTCAGGCACAGCAATTGAAACGTTGTTTAATGCTGTAAAATTCCCATAATTTTTACAAACATTCTCAACGGTTAAAATATTTTTCATCCTATAGCTTTTAATTCAAGAACGAAAATAATTTTATTTTATTAAAATTGACTTAAACTTTTACTAAAATTACTAAAGTCTTTCAATATATTTTTGTTGAATTGTTTTTAAAAAGTCAACAGTAGCTTTTGGTTTTACAATACGAATAATTTCAGTTATACTTCCATTTATGTAAAATATACCTTTTGCAACATCATAATTACTATCAGTAATATTGTTTTTTACTTCAATTGTAATTCTTTTAAATTCGTTCCATTCAATAAATCTAGGTGTTTCAACGTAAAAAACATCGTCTTCAATTTCAGATTTAAAAACCCCTTTTTCTAATTCACTAATCTCAAAAAATCTATTTACTCTTATAACCGCTTCAGTATTTGTAAATTTTTCGCTTTTAACAAATTCAAAACCTGAATCTTTATACAATTGTTGTACTTTCTCAACTTCAGTAAATCTATTAATCCCTTTTACCCTAATTGCATTTAATTTTCTTGAATTAATAGTTACTTCACATTTCGCACCAGACAATTTTAAATTGTTTTGCTCATTAATTTTTTGTGTAACACGCAATATTTTTTCAAACGAATTTGGATTTTTAGTAACAAATAATACCGAAATAGGTTTTTCAACATCTGTAAACCTACTGTAATATGATTTATATGGGTCTGGAACATTAATAACAAAAGTTTTTGGAATTTTATTTCCATCAACCGTATCAACATTTTCTTGCAAAATTACTTTTCCAATAAGTTCTCTAGTTCCCATAAATTTAAGTTTAAGTTAAGTGATTTTAAACTTATTCTTTTTTTTTTAATTAAACAAGTAAAAACGTTACACAAATATTTTTTTAATTTATTATGCGTGCATAGTATTTTTTTATATATTTGAAAATGCAAAAAGAACAAACCATAGATCATGCGTTAAGAGCTACATGGCAAGCAGTTGCAAAAATGTACAATGAAGTAGCGGGGAAATTTGATAGCACAATGGCAAGTGCTTTTGTTTTGTTAAACGTTGATATTGAGCAAGGAACGCCTTCAACAGCTTTAGGTCCGTTAATGGGAATGGAACCAACTAGCCTTTCTCGTATTCTTAAAAACATGGATGAAAAAGGATTTATTTATAGAGAAAAAAATCCTGAAGATGGCAGAAGCGTTCTAATAAAACTCACAAAATTAGGCATTGAAAAAAGAACAACATCACGTGAACATGTGATTCAATTTAATGAAACCGTGAAAAAAAATATCTCTAAAGAAAAAATAAAAAACTTTTTTGAAGTTACAGAAACAATAAATAAGCTGATAATTGATAAAAAAGTTTTTGGTATTAATTCGTCTAAATAAAAATATAAATCCAATAAACAATGAAAAGACCAATAAAAAAAGTTGCAGTAATTGGTTCCGGTATTATGGGATCAGGTATTGCCTGTCATTTTGCAAACATTGGTGTAGAAGTTTTGTTACTCGATATTATTCCTCGTGAATTAACCGCAGTAGAAAAAGCAAAAGGACTTACACTAGAAAGTAAAGTAGTACGAAACAGGATAGTTAATGGTAGTTTAAAAGCATCATTAAAATCTAAACCATCGCCTATTTACAATCAAAAATTTGCAAGTAGAATTACTACAGGAAATTTAGAAGATGATATTTCTAAAATTAAAGATGTAGATTGGATTATTGAAGTTGTTGTTGAACGACTTGATATTAAACAATTAGTTTTTGAAAAAGTTGAAAAATATCGTACACCTGGCACATTAGTTTCATCAAATACTTCTGGTATTCCTATCAAATTTATGAGCGAAGGCAGAAGTGAAGATTTTAAACAACATTTTGCTGTTACTCACTTTTTTAACCCAGTACGTTATTTAAAATTATTTGAAGTTGTACCAGGGCCAGGTTGCAAACAAGAAGTTACTGACTTTTTAATGATGTATGGTGAAAAATTCTTAGGGAAAACCTCCGTTTTAGCTAAAGATACACCGGCATTTATTGGAAATAGAGTTGGTATTTTTGGAATAATGAGTTTATTTCACCAAGTAAAAGAGCTAGGTTTAACTATTGAAGAAGTTGATAAATTAACCGGCCCTGTTATTGGTCGCCCAAAATCTGCAACTTTTAGAACTGTTGATGTTGTTGGCTTAGACACCTTAGTCCATGTTTCAAACGGGATTTATGAGAATTGTACTGAAGATGAATCTCATGACTTGTTTAAACTTCCTAAATTCATCAGTACCATGATGGAAAACAAATGGCTGGGAAGTAAAACTAAACAAGGTTTTTATAAAAGAGTTGTTGAAAACGGTAAAAAAGAAATTCTATCGTTAGACTTAGATACGCTAGAATATCGTCCAAAGAAAAGAGCAAAATTTGCAACGCTTGAAATGACTAAAACTATTGATAATGTTATTGATAGATTTAGAGTATTGATAAAAGGAAAAGACAAAGCAGGTGAATTTTACAGAAAAAACTTTGCTGCAATGTTTGGGTATGTTCAAAATCGTATCCCTGAAATTTCAGATGAATTGTATCGTTTAGATGACGCAATGAAAGCTGGTTTTGGTTGGGAACACGGTCCTTTTGAAATTTGGGATTCCATTGGAATTGAAAAAGGTATTGAGTTAATCCAAGCCGAAAATATTTCTGTAGCAAGTTGGGTAACTGAAATGCTTGAAAATGGTCATAAAAATTTCTATTCTGTGCAAGATGGAGCTAAATATTACTATTCAATTCCTTCAAAAAAACAAGAAAAAATTCCTGGACAAGATAGTTTTATCATTCTTAACAATATTAGAGAAGCAAAAACAATTTGGTCAAATGCAGGCGCTTCAATTCAACATTTAGGGAAAGGAGTTTTAAATATAGAATTCCAATCTAAAATGAACACTTTAGGTGGTGAAGTTTTACAAGCTATTAATAAAGGAATTGATTTAGCAGAAACTGAATACGAGGCGGTTATATTAGGAAATCAAGCACCAAACTTTTCAGTTGGAGCAAATTTAGCAATGGCATTTATGATGGCTGTTGAGCAAGAATATGATGAGTTAAACATGTCTGTAAAATATTTTCAAGATACGGTAATGCGTTTGCGTTATTCATCGTGTCCAACCATTATTGCTCCACACGGATATACATTTGGGGGCGCTTGTGAAATGAGTATGCATGCAGATAAAGTAGTTGCTGCTGCTGAAACTTACATTGGCTTGGTTGAATTTGGTGTAGGAATAATTCCTGGAGGTGCTGGTTCAAAAGAAATGGCTTTAAGAGCTTCAGAAGGAGTTTTAAAAGATGATGTAAAACTAAATAAATTACGAGATTATTTTATAAATATAGCAATGGCTAAAGTTGCAACTTCAGCTCATGAAGCCTTTGATTTAGGCTTCTTGAAAGAACATAAAGATTTAGTTGTAGTTAATAAAGACCGACAAATTGCAACAGCAAAACGTCATGCAATTCAACTATTAGAAGATGGTTATACACAACCTGCTCCTAAAAAAGCGTTGGTTTACGGACAACAAGCATTAGGAATGTTTTTAGTTGGAACTGATAGTTTAGAAAAAGGACGTTATGCATCTGAACACGATAAAAAAATAGCTAATAAATTGGGTTATGTAATGGCTGGTGGAGATTTATCTGAACCAACATACGTATCTGAACAATACTTATTAGATATTGAGCGTGAAGCAATAATGAGTTTATTTACTGAACGCAAAACATTAGAGCGTATTGAGCACATGTTAAAAACTGGTAAACCTTTAAGAAACTAAAAAAATGAAAACAGCATATATAGTACAAGGATATAGAACTGCAGTTGGTAAAGCTCCAAAAGGTGTTTTTCGATTTAAAAGACCCGATGAATTAGCCGCTGAAACAATTGAGCATTTATTAAAAGATGTTCCACAATTAGATAAACATAGAATTGATGATGTAATTGTTGGTAATGCAATGCCTGAGGCCGAACAAGGTTTAAATATAGGGCGTTTAATTTCATTAATGGGATTAAAAGTTGAAGATGTTCCTGGAATGACAGTGAATAGATATTGCGCATCAGGATTAGAAACTGTAAGTATTGCGGTGGCTAAAATTCAATCTGGAATGGCCGACTGTATTATTGCAGGTGGCGTAGAAAGTATGAGTTATATTCCAATGGGTGGTTATCGTCCAGTTCCAAACTACAAATCGGCAAAAGAAGGCCACGAAGATTATTATTGGGGAATGGGATTAACTGCTGAAGCAGTTGCACAACAATTTAAAGTTTCTCGTGAAGATCAAGATGAATTTTCTTTCAAATCACATATGAAAGCTTTGGAAGCGCAAGCAAACGGAACTTTTGATGATGACATTGTACCAATTACTGTTGAAAATATTTTTCTAGATGGTAATGGAAAAAAACAAACAAAAAATTACATTGTTTCTGCTGATGAAGGTCCACGTAAAGGAACTTCAATTGAAGCTTTAGCGAAGTTACGACCAGTTTTTGCAAATGGTGGAAGCGTTACTGCTGGTAATTCTTCTCAAATGAGTGATGGAGCTGCATTTGTTTTAGTAATGAGTGAAGAAATGGTGAAAGAACTAAACATTGAGCCTATTGCTCGTATGGTTTCTTTTGCTGCCGTTGGTGTTGAACCTCGCATTATGGGAATTGGACCTGTAAAAGCAATTCCTAAAGCATTAAAACAAGCAAATCTTACATTAAATGATATTGATTTAATTGAGTTAAATGAAGCATTTGCGTCTCAATCTTTAGCAGTAATGAGAGAACTTGGTATTAACCAAGACATTGTAAATGTAAATGGTGGAGCTATTGCATTAGGTCATCCGCTAGGTTGTACTGGTGCAAAACTTTCTGTTCAACTATTTAACGAAATGCGCAGGAGAAAAAACAAATATGGTATTGTTACCATGTGTGTTGGAACCGGACAAGGTGCAGCTGGAGTTTACGAATTATTAAAATAAATCATCTAAAAATCTAAATAGTACTTAAAATGGCAACAATAAAAGGAGGAGAATTCCTAATTAAAGAAATTAAAGCTGAAGATATATTTATCACTGAAGAGTTCAATGAAGAACAAAAAATGATGAAAGATGCGGTTATTGAATTTATTGACCGTGAAGTTTGGCCTTTAAAAGAACGTTTTGAAAATAAAGATTATGCTTTAACTGAAGAGGTAATGCGTAAAGCTGGTGAAATGGGATTTTTAGGTGTTTCAATTCCTGAAGAATATGGTGGAATAGGAATGGGATTTGTTTCAACAATGTTAGTTACAGACTACATCTCAGCTGCAACAGGTTCACTAGGAACTGCTTTTGGTGCACACACAGGTATTGGAACTATGCCAATTTTCTTATACGGTACTAAAGAACAAAAATTAAAATATTTACCTTATCTAACTTCAGGTGAAAAATTTGGAGCTTATTGTTTAACTGAACCTGGCGCTGGTAGTGATGCAAATTCAGGAAAAACAACTGCTGAATTAACTGCTGATGGTAAACATTATAAAATTAACGGACAAAAAATGTGGATTTCAAATGCAGGTTTTGCTGAAATCTTCATCGTTTTTGGGCGTATAGAAAATGATAAAAATATCACTGCATTTATTTTAGAATTTGATAAAAACAATCCAAACGGCGTAACATTAGGTGAAGAAGAACACAAACTTGGTATTTCATCATCTTCAACTCGTCAAGTATTTTTTAATGATACTTTGGTGCCTGTTGAAAATATGTTAGCTGGCCGAGGTGAAGGTTTTAAAATAGCTTTAAACTCATTAAATGTTGGTCGTATTAAATTGGGCGCAGCTTGTTTAGATGCAAGTAGAAGAATTATTACCGAGTCTGTTAAATATGGTAATGAGCGTAAACAATTTAAAACAGCAATTTCAAATTTTGGAGCTATTCAGAAAAAATATGCTGAAATGAGCACCAAAACATTCGCACTTGATGCTGGATCTTATAGAGCTGCAAAAGATATTCAAAATATGATTGATACTTTATTGGTTGATGGTAAATCTCATCAAGAAGCTGAGTTAACTGCTTTTAGTGAATATGCAATTGAATGTGCTATTATAAAAGTATTTGGTTCTGAAGTATCACAATATGTTTCTGATGAAGGTATTCAAATATTTGGAGGAATGGGATTCTCTAAAGATACACCAATGGAAAGTGCTTGGAGAGATGCTCGTATCACAAGAATTTATGAAGGAACTAATGAAATAAACAGACTTTTAACTGTTGGAATGCTGCTTAAAAAAGCAATGAAAGGTGAAATTGATTTAATTACACCTGCCATGGAAGTTGGAAATAGTTTAATGGGAATACCATCATTTGATACTCCAGATTTTTCTGAATTATTATCAGAAGAAAAAGCAATGATTGAAAAGTTGAAAAAAGCTTTCTTAATGATTGCAGGAAAAGCGGTACAATCTTATGGAGCTGATTTAGACAATCACCAACAATTAATTTTAGCAGCTTCAGAAGTTATGATTGAAATTTACATGGCTGAATCTGCAATTTTAAAAGCTGAAAAAGTTGTTAGTTTAAGTTCTGAAAAAGAAGGAGAAATTCAAGTAGCAATGGCAAAGTTAAATTTATATAATGCTATTGAAAAAATAAATAATTTTGGAAAAGAAGCTGTACTCTACTTCTCTGAAGGAGATGAGCAAAGAATGATGCTTATGGGCTTAAAACGTTTTACAAAATATGTAAACAATCCAAATCCAATAGCATTACGTAAAATTATTGCTGAAAAAGTAATTGCTGAAACTAGCTATTGTTTCTAAACAAATTCAATCAATTAAATTATACTATAAAAGCTGTGACATAAATTGTTACAGCTTTTTTCAGTTTCATAATAAAATTAGCAGTTTTTTTCGTAATTTTATAATATCAATTTTTAACACACTTAATACTAATTGTTTAACATAAAATTACCAATGATGGAAAGAAATATTGGAATTTGGATTGACACTAAACAAGCTGTTATTATTAAACTCTCCAATAATAACCACAACGTAAAAATTATTGAATCTAACATTGAGACTCGAGAACGTGTAGCTGGAGAATCTAAAAAATTTGGCCGATTTGGAGGTCAATATTTGACTTATGAAAAAAATAAACTAAACCGTAAGCTCGAGCAAACCAATCAATTTATAAAAAACCTTTTCAAAGAGGTTGAAACTTGCAACTCATTGGTGCTATTTGGTCCTTCAAAAATGAAAAATATTTTTGAAAAAGAAATTAAAAACAATATGCAATTAGCAAAAAAATTAAAAGGCGTTTCTAATTCAAAACTATTAACCGAAAATCAAATGGTTGCTTGGGTAAAAGATTTTTATAATTCTAACAAATCATAAACTTAATTTTTAAGTAATTCCTTACCAATTGAACATTGCAAACAACGTTGTTTATTACAATATTCATTTTTTAGTTGTAATAAAGATTGTGTTTGAAGTGCGTTTGATGAATTAATTTTGAGTTCTTTAAACTTAGAAATTATAGTGTTTTTTTCTGGTTTAATTTGCTCAATAATTTTAATTACAGAGCTGAAATCATCTTTCCCCATGCTTTTTAAATACATGAATTTCAAAGGAATAATTGTATTAATCAACAACAAATCAACAAATGGTTTTGTTATTTTTTTTATGCTACGCTTAGATGTTTTATTAAACGTATAATGTGTTTCCCAAAAAATTGAAGTTGAAACTGAAAACAACTCATAAAACTCTTCAATGGTATTCAGTTCTATTATTTTTGAAAATAAACTTTGGTGTAAATTATATAAAGAAGCCAATTGCGATAAACGAATAGTTGGAAAATTATTTGGGCGCAATCTAAAAAATTGAACCTGTCCTGTTGAAATTGGAGTTAACTTAAACTTCAACTTTAAATAATCATATTCCTGTCTTAATTTCCTAAAATGTTCCGATTCATGATTATTTGATAATAAACCTGCTTGTCCAAAAAACAATGCTTCTAATTGTTCTTTGTTTGATGAAACTTTTCTAACTAATGAAAAATCAAACGAATTAGCAAAATTTATAAATGCATCTGCATTAATTTTTAAACCAAAACTTTTGGCTAACAAAACAAATAAAGTAGCCTCCCAATTATTATTAGTTTTTGCCAAAAGTTGTTTAATTTGGATAGCTTTTTGCTCTAACCTATCAAAATATAAACGATCTAACCAATGATTTACAATAAATGAATCTACTGCGGTAACATCATTTTCACAATAAATCCATTTTTTAGCTTTTGAAAAAAGTTGTGAGTGCTTATACAATACATTTTTTGAAATATAATTTTTAAGTTCTAACGTTGGAATTTCTAAATTTGCTTTCCTAAAAATTTCAATATCATGTTCCCAAACTACATGTAAAATAACCGCATCATAACGCTCATCTATTTCATGATTATGTACGTACCAATCTGATGAATTGATATGAATTTCAACATTTCCAGCCCAAAGTTGATTGTTAATTCTAATTTTAGCATTTAAAAAATCGGGACCAGAATTCAAATTTTCAGTTCCAACTGAAATAATTTCAATAGATTTACCTTTAGTGATACGCATTTTTTTAGATGAAAACAGTTTAAGTTTCCAAATAAATTGAAGTAAGTTTTCTTTCATAGCAGTTTTTAACTTCATAAAAGTAAAAATTAACTTTTAGTTATGAAAATTGAACACTAAAATTACTCGGTTTTTAGTATTTTTAAATTATTTTTGTGAGCAAACAATTTTATAAAATGAACATACTTAACAGTTTAGAATGGAGATATGCTACTAAAAAATTTGATCCTTCAAAAAAACTTTCAAATCAGCAAATTGAAACTCTAAAAAAAGCATTTAATTTAACAGCTACTTCGTTTGGTTTACAACCACTTAAGTTAATTGTTATTCAAAATAAAGAACTTCAAGAAAAATTTGTAGAAGCTTCGTATTATCAACGTCAAGTTGCAGATGCCTCCCACTTATTAGTTTTATGTATTGAAAACAATACAACTACTAATGATATTAAAGCATATTTTGATTTAGAAATTAAAACTAGGGGAACCTCTGAAGAAGTTGTTTCAACATTTAGAGATCAACTAATTGGAATGTACAAAAACAAATCTAATGAAGAAATTCAACTTTCTGCTAAACATCAAGCATATATAACATTAGGAAACTTAATGACCGTTTGTGCTGTTGAAAAAATTGATGCTTGCCCAATGGAAGGTTTTATACCTGAAAAAGTTGATGAATTATTAAATTTAAATGCTTTAAATTTAAAATCCGTATTATTGCTTCCTGTCGGTTTTAGAGCCGAAGACGATGTAATGAATGGGTTAAAAAAAGTAAGAAAACCTTTAAGTGAAAGCGTACTAGAAATACAATAATTAAAACAATTAAGAAATGAATAAAGATATAAGACTACTTGAACCAACTACACTTTGGAATAATTTTGCAGATTTAAATGCAGTTCCTAGAGGTTCAAAAAAAGAAGAAAAAGTGATTCAATTCATGGTTGATTTTGGAAAAAAACTAAACCTAGAAACAGTTGTTGATCACGTTGGAAACGTAATTATTAAAAAACCTGCCTCAAAAGGTATGGAAAGTCGTAAAACCATTGTAATGCAATCGCATTTAGATATGGTACATCAAAAAAATTCAGATACTATTTTTAATTTCGATACTGAAGGTATTAAAATGAAAGTGGTAGATGGCTGGGTTAAAGCTGAAGGAACAACTCTTGGAGCTGATAATGGTTTAGGTGTTGCTGCAATTATGAGTGTTTTGGCTTCAAAAGAAATAAAACACCCCGCTGTTGAAGCATTATTTACTATTGATGAGGAAACTGGAATGACAGGCGCTATGGGATTACAAGCTGGTTATTTAGATGGAGAAATATTATTGAATTTAGATACTGAAGAAGATGATGAAATTGATATTGGTTGCGCCGGTGGAATTGATATTACAGCTAAAAACGTATATCATGAAGTTCATACACCTTCAAATAGTATTGGTTATTCAATTGCTATAACTGGTTTAAATGGAGGACATTCAGGAATGGATATTCATAAAGGACTTGGAAATGCCAATAAAATTATGAATCGTTTATTATACAAAACTCAAGAAATTATTAGAGTTTCAGAAATAAACGGAGGAAGCCTTAGAAATGCTATTCCTAGAGAAAGTTTTGCAACTATATCAGTTTATAAAGCTAAAAAAGATACTTTTTTAAAGAAAGTGACTTCAATAATTAATGATATAAAAAATGATTTTAAAGCTGTTGAAGCTGATTTAGATATTGCAATTACAGAAACTACAGTTCCAAAAAAAGTAATGACAACTATAAGTCAAATTACATTACTTAATACAATTTACGCAGCACACAACGGCGTGTTTAAAATGAGTAATGATATGGAAGACTTGGTTGAAACTTCAAATAACGTTGCTCGTGTAATTGTTAAAGATGAAGAAATAACCATTTTATGTTTAACAAGATCATCTGTTGAAACTTCAAAATCTGATTTAGCAAATACTTTAAAAGCCGCTTTTGAATTAGGAGGTTACCAAGTTACACTTTCAGGTTCATATCCTGGATGGAAACCTAACGTAAATTCTCAAATATTAAACGTTTTAACTGAAACTTACGAAAAATTATTTGAAAGTAAAGCTGATGTTGTTGCTTGCCACGCAGGTTTAGAATGTGGTATTTTAGGAACAAATTATCCAGATATGGATATGATTTCATTTGGACCAACAATACAAGGCGCCCATTCACCCGATGAAAGAGCAAATATTAAATCAGCTCAAAAATTTTGGAAATATTTACTTACAATTTTAGAAAATATTCCTTCTAAAAACTAACAAAAGCAAAAGAGGTTGAAAATTTTCAACCTCTTTTGCTTTTTATCTCTTTGTTAACATTATTAGCTTTTAAAAACCATAAATAATTGTATTTTTACATCTTTATATAACGCTATATTCTTTTATGGGAAAAATTATTGCAATTGCGAATCAAAAAGGTGGAGTAGGTAAAACTACTACAACTATTAATTTAGCGGCCTCTTTAGGTGTGTTAGAAAAAAAAGTATTGCTAATTGATGCAGACCCTCAAGCAAATGCTTCATCCGGTCTTGGAATTATTGTTGAAGAAGTAGAAAATGGCAGTTACCAATTATTAGAACATACAATTTCAGCCAAAAAAGCAATAGTACCAACAAACTCACCTAATGTTGATATAATTCCTGCTCATATAGATTTAGTTGCTATTGAAATTGAATTGGTTGATAAAGAGAAAAGAGAATACAAATTAAAAGAAGCACTTGCAGAAATTAAAAATGATTACGATTATATTTTAATTGATTGCGCACCATCACTAGGTTTAATAACATTAAACGCACTTGTTGCAGCAGATTCAGTAATTATACCAATACAATGTGAATATTTTGCATTAGAAGGTTTAGGTAAATTATTAAATACTATAAAAAGCGTACAAAAAATACACAATTCAGAATTAGACATAGAAGGCTTATTATTAACCATGTACGATTCTCGTTTACGTCTTTCAAACCAAGTTGTTGAAGAAGTAAATAAGCATTTTCAAAATATGGTTTTTAAAACTATAATTCAACGAAATGTTCGTTTAAGTGAAGCTCCAAGTTTTGGTGAAAGCATTATTTCTTATGATGCCACGAGTAAAGGAGCTGTAAATTATCTTAATTTAGCGAATGAAATTTTAAAACAACATAATAAGGATGGCAAAAGCAGTTAGAAAACAAGCACTTGGAAGAGGATTATCTGCCTTATTAAACGATTCAAGTTCTGAAATAAATTCAGCAAATGACAAAAATGCTGATAAAATTGTTGGTAGTATTGTTGAAATTGAATTAGGCTTAATTGATGTAAACCCTTTTCAACCAAGAAGCTACTTTAATGAAGAAGCATTGAATGAACTAGCAAGTTCAATTAAAGAATTAGGCGTAATTCAACCTATTACTGTTAGAAAATTAACAGGTAATAAATTTCAACTAGTTTCTGGTGAAAGAAGATTTAGAGCTTCAAAATTAATTGGAAACACAACAATACCAGCATACATAAGAATTGCAAACGACCAAGAAATGCTAGAAATGGCATTGGTTGAAAACATACAACGTAAAGATTTAGACCCAATTGAAGTTGCACTTTCTTATCAACGTTTAATTGATGAAATTGATTTAACTCAAGAAAAAATGAGTCAACGTGTTGGAAAAAAACGATCTACAATTACTAATTATTTACGATTATTAAAATTAGATCCAATTATTCAAACAGGTATGCGAGATGGTTTCTTATCTATGGGACATGGACGTGCATTAATAGCTATTGAAAAAACTGAAGAACAATTAAGTATTTACGAAAAAATAATTCAGCAAAAATTATCAGTTCGTGAAACTGAGCAATTAGTTAAAACACTTAAAGAAGGAACATCAACTGCGCAAAAACAACCTGTTGAACTTGTTGAAACTCCAAAATTTATTACTAAAGGTCTAAAAAGTTTTAGTGAATATTTTGGTCATAAAATTGATATAAAATTAGCGGGTAAAGACAAAGGTAAAATTATAATACCTTTCCATTCTGAAGAAGACTTTAATAGGCTTAAAAAATTATTAGAATAGTGTTTAAAAAACAGTTATATACATTTTTACTACTTACATATTTAACTATAAATGCTAGTTTCTCTCAAGAAAGTGCAGTGTTAAAAATTAAAGATACTGTATTTGGTAATTCACTGGGTTATGATCCTCTTTCGCCATCAAAAGCAGCTTTTTACTCTGCAATATTACCTGGCTTAGGGCAAGCTTACAATAAAAAATATTGGAAAATTCCTTTTGTATATGCAGCACTAGGATCCGGAGTTTATTTTTATAGTACAAACAATAAAAATTACAATAGAGTTAGAACAGCTTTTAAATTAATGAAAGCAGGAAAACCTTATGAATTTGACGGTTTAAATGGAAATATATTTTTATCTGAAGCTGCTTTAATATCAGCTCAAAAAGGTTATAAAAAAGATAGAGATTTATCTTTACTAGTAACCGCTGGCTTATATGTTTTACAAATAATTGAAGCTAGTACTAATGCGCATTTATTACAACATAATGTTGATAATAGTTTAACCATAAGTCCTAAATTAATTAAAAACACAACAAATAACAGAACAATTGTTGGAGCGCAACTTAATTTTAAATTTTAAAAATACACATGAAAATAGCACTCTTAGGTTATGGTAGAATGGGTAAAACAATTGAACAAATTGCGTTACAAAAGGGACATGAAATTGTGTTAAAAGTTGATGAAAACACCAAAAATTACGATATAACTCTAGCAGACATAGCCATTGATTTTAGTATCCCATCCGTAGCATTTAGAAATATTTCAACTTGTTTAAATAACAATGTTCCTGTAGTAAGTGGAACTACTGGATGGTTAAATAAATTTGAAGATGCTAAGAAAATTTGCAATGATAAAGATGGTGGTTTTATATATGCATCAAATTTTAGTTTAGGAGTAAACATCTTTTTTGAATTAAATGAGTATTTAGCTAAAATGATGAAAAACTTAAGTCAGTATCAAATTTCAATGGAAGAAATTCATCATACAAAAAAACTAGATGAACCTAGTGGAACTGCAATTACACTGGCTGAAGGAATTATAGAACATACTTCAAAAAATAATTGGGCGCTAAATGTAACAAAAAGCGATACCGAAATACCTATAGTAGCAAAACGTATTTCTGATGTACCAGGAACACATTCAATTGAATATAAATCTGAAGTTGACACTGTTGATATTAAGCATACTGCTCACAATAGAAATGGCTTTGCATTAGGAGCTGTAATTGCTGCAGAATGGCTAGTTAATAAAAAGGGTGTTTTTACAATGAAAGACGTTTTAGGTATTAAATAATATTAAAAAATTACAAATTATGACAATGTTTCAATGGTTTTTATTTTTTCTGATAATTCAAGTAGTTCATTTTATAGGAACTTGGAAACTATATGTAAAAGCAGGTAGAAAATCATGGGAAGCAATAGTTCCTATTTATAATGCAATTGTACTTATGAAAATAATAAACCGACCTACTTGGTGGGTTATTTTATTATTTATTCCCATCATTAATTTACTAATGTTCCCTGTTATTTGGATTGAAACGATTAGAAGCTTTGGTAAAAATTCAACAATTGATTCTTTTTTAGCAGTACTCACATTAGGTTTTTATACGTATTACATAAATTATTTAAGTGATGCTAACTATATTGAAGATAGAAGTTTACAATCTAGAACTGAACTTGGTGAATGGGTAAGTTCAATTGTTTTTGCAATTGTTGCTGCTACACTGGTTCATACTTATTTTATGCAACCATACACCATTCCAACTTCATCATTAGAAAAATCATTATTAGTAGGTGATTTCTTATTTGTAAGTAAATTTCATTACGGAGCAAGAGCACCTATGACCACTATTGCAGCACCAATGGTACATGATTCTTTGCCATTTGTTGGTACAAAATCTTACTTGAAAAAACCTCAACTTCCTTATTTTAGAATTCCTGGGTTTGAAAATATTAAAAGGAATGAAATTGTAGTTTTTAACTGGCCTACAGATACCGTTCGGTTTTTTAGAGATCAATCACGTATTCATATAGATAAACCAATTGATAAAAAATCTAATTACGTAAAACGCTGTGTTGGTATTCCTGGAGATTCATTAGAAATTAAAGATGGTTATATTTATATTAATGGTGATAGAACACAACTACCTGACAGAGCAAAACCACAATATTTTAATACTGTAACTGCTAAAGAAGGTTTCAACCCTAATAGTTTAATTACAAGATATGGTTCTACAGAATTAGGTGGTGGTAATAATGGAATATATACTGTAAATCTGACCGATGCAAATGCTAAAAAACTTAAAAACAATCCATATGTTAAAAGTGTTGTGAAAGATATTTTCCCTAAAGGGAATTATGATTCATCTGTTTTTCCACATAGCGAACAATACGCTTGGTCTAGAGATAATTTTGGACCCATTTATATTCCTGAAGAAGGTAAAACTGTTGAATTAAATGCTGCATCAATACCTTTATATAAAAGAATTATTGGAGAATACGAAAAAAATAATGTTACAGTAAATGGTGATGAAATTTACATTAATGGTAAATTAGCTACTTCATACACCTTTAAACAAAATTATTATTGGATGATGGGTGACAACCGCCACAACTCTGAAGATGCTCGTTTTTGGGGTTATGTACCTTTTGACCATGTAGTTGGTAAACCAGTATTTATATGGTTTAGTTGGAATAGTAACGGTAAAGGTTTGGCTGAAAAAATTAGATGGGAACGTGTTTTTACAACTGTTCACGGTAGCGGAAAACCTGTTTCGTACTTGTACTATTTTTTAGGAGCACTTGTAATTTGGTTTGGATTTAGCTCTTATAGAAAACGTAAAAAATTAGAATAACGTTTGACTTTAATACAACCAACATATTTTTCACCAATAATTCAATACGTTGCAATTGCAAAATCTAAAGAAATTGTTTTTGAAGTAGAAGATAATTATCAAAAACAAACCTATAGAAATCGCTGTTATATTTCTACTGCCAATGGTAAACATTTATTAAATGTTCCAGTACAACATAATAAAGGCGTTAAACAAAAAAGTAAAGACACTAAAATAGATTATAAAGATGATTGGCATAAACTGCATGTAAAAACATTGCAAACAGCTTACAGTTCTTCTCCTTTTTTTGAATTTTATATAGATGATTTATTGCCTATTTTTGAAAAAAGAAATCTATTTTTAGTAGACTTAAATTTGAAGTGCCATGAATTTATGATGGATGCTTTACAATTAGAAATTTCAACTTCAAAAACTACAGAATATCATAAAGAAGTCGATTTTTTAGATGCACGAAATTTAGTAATAGCCAAGTCTAATAATGAATTTAACTTTAATAGATATATTCAGGTTTTTGAACAAAATCATGGGTTTATTTCAAATTTAAGCATCTTAGATTTATTATTTATGGAAGGTCCAAATGCTTTAAATTATTTGGAAAGTCAAACTGTTAACTTATAATTTTGGAAACTTTAAGATTTATAACACATTACGGAATGCATTTTGTTGTTCCTGGAATTATTGCTTATCTATTTTTCAAAAATAATTGGGAAAAAGTATGGTTAGTTTTTATACTAACAATGCTAATTGATTTAGATCATTTAATTGCAAATCCAATTTTCGATGCAACACGATGCAGTATCAACTATCATCCACTTCACTCCTATTATGCTATACTTCTTTATGTTGGATTACTGTTTTTTCCAAAAACAAGAATTATAGCTATTGGATTATTATTTCATATAATTACTGATGCGGCTGATTGCTTATGGATATAAAAAACTCCCAATTTTCATTGAGAGTTAATTCATATTAATTATTTATCTAATCAGCTTTTTGTATTTAATACGTTTCGGCATTAAATCACCACCAAGTCTAGCTTTTTTATTTTCTTCATAATCAGAGAAAGAACCTTCAAAGAAATATACTTGTGAATCTCCTTCAAAAGCCAATATATGTGTACAAATTCTGTCCAAAAACCATCTATCGTGACTAATAACAACTGCACAACCAGCAAAATTTTCTAAACCTTCTTCCAATGCACGCAACGTATTTACATCCAAATCATTTGTTGGCTCATCTAATAACAAAACGTTTCCTTCTTCACGTAAAGTCATTGCTAAATGCAAACGGTTACGTTCACCACCTGAAAGTGCACTCACTTTTTTATTCTGTTCACTTCCTGAGAAATTAAATCGACTTAAATAAGCTCTAGAATTCACTTGCTTTCCACCCATTAAAATCAGTTCTTGTTCATCTGCAAAATTTTGCCAAATAGTTTTCTCTGCATCAATATTTGAATGGCTTTGATCTACGTAGGCTATTTTAGCTGTATCACCAACTTTGAATTCTCCTTTATCTGGAGTTTCCTCTCCCATTATCATTCTAAAAATTGTGGTTTTACCCGCTCCGTTTGGACCAATAATTCCAACAATTCCTGCTTGTGGTAAATTAAAATTTAAATCTTCATACAATAATTTATCACCAAATGCTTTAGAAACACCACTAGCTTCAATTACATTATTTCCTAAACGAGGACCATTTGGAATGTAGATTTCTAATTTTTCATCCAACTTATTTTGATCCTGGTTCATTAATTTATCATAATTAGCCAAACGAGCTTTGGATTTTGCATGACGACCTTTTGGCGCCATTCTCACCCATTCTAACTCTCGTTCTAACGTTTTTTGACGTTTAGATGCTGTTTTAGATTCTTGTGCTAAACGTTTTGATTTTTGATCTAACCAAGATGAGTAATTTCCTTTCCAAGGAATACCTTCACCCCTATCCAATTCTAAAATCCAACCAGCAACATTATCTAAAAAGTATCTATCGTGAGTTACTGCAATTACAGTTCCACTATATTGTTGTAAATGATGTTCTAACCAATGTACAGACTCAGCATCTAAATGGTTTGTAGGTTCATCTAATAATAATACATCTGGTTCTTGTAATAACAATCTACACAACGCTACTCTTCTACGTTCACCACCTGAAAGGTTTTTAATTGGCGTATCACCTTCAGGAGTACGTAAAGCATCCATTGCTATTTCAAGTTTTGTATCTAACTCCCAAGCATTTGCAGCATCAATTTTATCTTGAAGCACTGCTTGCTGAGCCATTAACTTATCCATTTTATCAGCATCAGAATATACTTCTTCCAAGCCAAACATGTCGTTAATTTTATTATACTCATCTAAAATTGCTACTGTTTCAGCAACACCTTCTTTTACAATATCTAAAACAGTTTTAGTTTCATCTAATTGAGGCTCTTGAGATAAATATCCAACAGAATAGCCTGGTGAAAAAACCACATCTCCTTGATAATTTTTCTCTAGACCTGCAATAATTTTAAGTAAGGTTGATTTTCCCGAACCGTTTAACCCTAAAATTCCAATTTTAGCTCCATAAAAGAAGCTTAAATAAATATTTTTTAAAACCTGTTTATTTGCGTCTTGGTATGTTTTACTTACACCAGACATTGAAAAAATAACTTTCTTATCGTCAGCCATTGTTAATTATATATTTTTTTATTATTTAGTTGATTTAGAAACCTAAAATTTAATTATACTCTACCTTTTAAAGCGTTAAATACCCAGGCAATTGCAAAAAACCCAATTCCTACGGATGCAAACCCCCAACCAGCAACATCATCATATCTAAATGCTCCAAGAGCAATTAATGCCAAGCCAACTATTATCATAACTGCTGTTGCCCAAGCCAATACCGTATTTTTATTCATCAAACTCATTTTTATCAATTTTATTAATTGATTGCAAATATCGTAAATATAAAATGAAAACCCCAAAAACAGATTTATTAAGATAATTTTAAATCAAATTTTCAACAACTATTAATTAGAATGTATAAATCATTAGTACATTTTAAAATTAAATTTAATTATATTGCATATAAATCAACTTCACATCTATTTTAAAATGAATATATCCAAATCAACCTTAAAGTTTATTTCTTTTTTATTTTTAAGCTTTTTATTTACAAATTGTTCTATTGTTAAACCGGTAATTGTTGAAAAGCCTTTTGATACTAGTAATAAAAAGATATTTACTCAACCTAAAAAAGATTATAACTTAGAAACTATAGGTATTAAATTGTCTAATAAATTTGATGGTGCTCGTTTAAATAATGTTGAAAAAATAAATGATACAATAATTGCAGTTTCAATTTATCCTGAAAATGCACCTATAAATAATAGCGCACATTATGCTTTTAAAATTTGGGCTGAAACTAGTAAAAACATGTATGTTCAGTTTAAATATCCTAAAGATTATGAGCATAGATATATTCCAAAATTAAAAACTTCAACAACTGAATGGAAACCCATTTCAACTGAAAATGTATTTTTATTAGATTCCATTAATACTATTAAATTAACATTAACTAAAAAGCCTTTAACAGTTGCTGCACAAGAAATTATTACTTCAACCGATACTAAAAATTGGTATTCAGAACTCATAAATTCAAACACAAACTTGATTCATTATAAAACTATTGGGAAATCTGTTTTAAAAAAACCAATTCCTATGTTAGATTTATATATTGGAGATTCTAAAAATAAGGAAATTATAGTGTTACTTTCTCGCCAACATCCTCCAGAAATATCTGGCTTTATGGCATTTCAAAGTTTTTTAGAAACAATGTTAATGAACACCGAAGAATCAAAAGCCTTTTTTTTAAAGTATAGAGTTTTAGTATTTCCAATTGTAAATCCTGATGGTGTAGATTTAGGACATTGGAGGCACAATGCAAACGGAATAGACTTAAATAGAGATTGGGGATTTTATAAACAGCCAGAAGTGAAAGCTGTTACAAAAGCTATTGTAAAAGCCGCTAAAACATCTAAAGGAAAAATTATTTTAGGAATTGATTTTCATTCAACTCAAGAAGATTTATATTATACAAGTCATACTATTGAAGGAACAACAATTCCAAATTTTTATGATGATTGGTTTGGTGCAATTGATACAACTTTCCCTAATTATAAACCTAATGAAATTAGAGACGACAGTACGCAACCTGTTTCAAAAGGTTGGTTTTTAAGAACTTTTAATGCGACTGCAATTACTTACGAAATAGGTGATGAAACACCAAGAGATTTTGTAAAAGAAAAAGGAAAAGTGGCCGCTATTGAAATGATGAAAATCTTAAATAAAAGAGATTAAAATAACATTGGGACTTCAATGAAAATAAGTTCCGAGTTCTTTTTAGCTTTGAAGTTTATAGTTTTAGTTTGTGAAATTTCAACAGTATCACGTTTTATTAAAACTTCATTATCAATTGTAATTTCACCACTAATAACCATTACAAAAACTCCATGATTTTCCGATTTTATTTGATAATTAAATTCCGCATTCTCACTTAAATCTATTCTTGAAATTTGAGCATCTTGATGTATTTTTAGACTCTCTGTAGATTCATTCTTATCAATTGAAGAAACTAACACTTGTAATATGTTTTTTCTGGCTGATGCATCAAACCTTTTTTGATCGTAACGTGGCGTTACTTCATTCTTATTTGGTACTATCCATATTTGAAACAAATTTAAATGTTCTGTAGTTGAGTTATTCATTTCAGAATGCATTAAACCGCTTCCAGCCGACATAATTTGAACTTCACCTGTTTCTAAAGTAAGCCAAGTATCACTCATAGAATCTCTATGTTTTAAAGCGCCTTCTAACGGAATGGTAATAATTTCCATATTATCATGTGGATGCTTTCCAAAACCCATTGCTGGCTCAATAGTATCATCATTTAAAACTCTTAATGCTCCAAAATTTAATTTATCTGGATTGTAATAATTTGCAAAACTAAACGAAAAGTTCGCCTTTAACCACCCGTGATTTGCAGTTCCTCTTTCATTGGCTCTTTGTATTATTTTTTTCATTGCTTATCTAATTTTATCTAAAATTTTGTTGAGTATTTTTGCTTCTTCTTCAGTTATAGATTTTAGATGACTATCAAATTCTTCAATATTAATTTTTGATAATAATTTTAATCCTTTATCTGAAATTTCAACATAAACTACTCTTCTATCATTTTCACATCGCGCTCTTTCAATAAATCCTTTATCACACAATTTATCCATTAATCGTGTAGAATTAGGCGACTTTTGAATCATTCTGTCTTTAACAGAATTTACAGTAATAGCTTTTTCAGCACCTCGTAAAATTCTTAAAATATTATACTGCTGAATTGATATTTGGTAAGGTTTTAAAACTTCGCTTCCAATAGTATCTAACCAATTTGCTGTATATTTTATATTAATTAAAGCTTTTATCCATTCATTTGAAAACTTTGAATTTATATCTTTCGCAATATCTCCCATACTATATGGCGTTTTGAAATTTATTAACCAGTTTTAAATGTGTTGCTTTAAGTTCCGCATTTGTTATCTCATCTTCTTTAAAATTTTCAAAAAATGAAGGAAATGACATACTTCCAATAATATTTCCACCCATATATGGAAATCTTCCTAATGCTATGTTAAGTGCTGTTTCACCTCCTCGTTCTCCTGGTGAGGTTGCTAGCAGTAACATTGGTTTATCTCTCCAAACTTTTCCTTCAATTCTAGACAACCAATCAAATGCATTTTTAAATGCTACAGAATAAGCACCATTATGTTCAGCCAAAGAAATTATAAATCCATCAGCTTCATCAATAATTGTATTTAATTTTTTTAAACCTTCTGAAAAACCTTGTTCATTTTCAACATCAACAGAAAATAAAGGCAATTCAAAATCATTTAAATCAATTTTACTTAATTGAACATTATTTAACAAACTCCCCGTGTATTCAGCCAATATTTTATTGATAGAATTTTTACTATTACTACCTCCAATTGTTATAATATTTTTCATTTTTTTAGTTTAGATTATTTAATTTATAGTACAAATATACATAAAATATATTTTATTTACCTAGGTATTTATTACTACGGTAATTATTTAACAGAATTTAACATTCATTTTGTACTTTAGCATTCAGTAAACCACGAAAAATAATGGATATCAACTTCAATAAAAACGAAGATTTTAATAAGCTACTCTCTAGTAATCTTAAAAAGAAACTTTTAAAAATTTATAAAGGTGGAGGAACTAAAAATATAGAAAAACACAAAGCAAAAGGAAAACTAACTGCTAGAGAACGAATTACTTATTTACTAGATAAAAATAGTGAAGCATTAGAAATAGCCGCATTTGCAGGTGATGATATGTATAAAGAACATGGAGGCTGTCCTTCTGGCGGTGTCGTTGTTAAAATTGGATATATAAAAGGAAAACAATGTGTTGTTGTTGCAAATGATGCTACTGTAAAAGCCGGAGCTTGGTTTCCAATTACTGGGAAAAAGAATTTACGTGCTCAAGAAATTGCTATAGAAAACAAATTACCAATAATTTATTTAGTAGATAGCGCTGGTGTTTATTTACCAATGCAAGATGAAATTTTCCCTGACAAAGAACATTTTGGACGAATTTTCAGAAACAATGCTATTATGAGTAGTATGGGAATTACTCAAATTGCTGCGGTTATGGGAAGTTGTGTTGCTGGCGGAGCTTACTTACCAATTATGAGTGATGAAGCGATGATTGTTGATAAAACAGGAAGTATTTTTTTAGCAGGAAGCTATTTAGTAAAAGCAGCAATTGGAGAAAGTATTGATAATGAAACTTTAGGCGGTGCAACTACACATTGTGAGGTAAGTGGGGTTACAGATTACAAAGCAAAAGACGATTATGATGCGTTGGATAAAATTAGAAATATAGTTGATAAAATTGGTGATTTTGATAAAGCTGGTTTTAACAGAATTAAAGCTGAAAAGCCAACTGAAAACCCTGAAGATATTTTTGGGATATTACCCTCTTCTAGAAGTGAGCAATATGATATGCACGAAATTATAAAACGAATAGTTGATAATTCTGAAATTGAAGAATATAAAAAAGACTACGGAAAAACAATTATTTGTGGATATGCACGCATAGATGGTTGGGCTGTAGGAATTGTTGCGAACCAACGCAAAGTTGTTAAAAATGCAAAAAAAGAAATGCAATTTGGCGGTGTAATCTATTCAGATTCAGCAGATAAAGCAACTCGATTTATAGCTAATTGTAATCA
>NZ_WTAR01000124.1 GCF_013139515.1 Lutibacter sp. | reverse complement strand
AAAATGTAAACCCATAACGAATGGCTCTTCTTAAAATTCGACGAATAACATAACCAGCACCAGTATTTGATGGTAATTGCCCATCGGCAATTGCAAATGCTACCGCACGAACGTGATCTGAAATTACACGAATGGCAATATCAATCTCCTCATTTTTACCATAATCGTTGTTGGTAATTGCTTCAACTTCTCTAATTAGCGGTGTAAAAACATCGGTATCATAGTTAGATTGCACATTTTGTAAAACCATACATAAACGTTCAAAACCCATTCCGGTATCAACATGTTGGGCAGGTAATTTTTCTAAAGAGCCATCAGCTTTACGGTTAAATTCCATAAATACTAAGTTCCAAATTTCCACCACTTGAGGATGGTCCATATTTACCAAACTTTTTCCTGAAACTTGCGCTTTTTCTTCAGCTGAACGAATATCTACATGAATTTCAGAACAAGGTCCGCAAGGTCCTTGAGCACCCATTTCCCAAAAATTATCTTTTTTATTTCCGTTAATAATACGGTCTTCACTAATATATTTTTTCCAATAATCGCACGCTTCTTGGTCGTATGATAAACCATCTTCTTTAGCACCTTCAAAAACTGTTACATATAAACAATCTTTATCAATTTTTAAAACATCAACCAAAAATTCCCAAGCCCAAGCAATAGCTTCTTCTTTAAAGTAGTCTCCAAAACTCCAATTCCCAAGCATTTCAAACATGGTATGGTGGTAAGTATCTTTACCAACTTCTTCCAAATCGTTGTGTTTTCCAGAAACTCGCAAACATTTTTGCGTATCTGAAACGCGTTTATCAACAGCATTTTTCTGACCTAAAAAGTATTCTTTAAAAGGTACCATTCCAGCATTGGTAAACATTAATGTTGGATCGTTTTTTAATACCATAGGAAAAGATGGCACAATAGCGTGTTTTTTGGAAGCAAAAAAGTCTAAAAATTCTTTACGGACTTGTTGTGATTTCATGTATTATATCTTAATTTATTACTGGCTACTCCAATACTTAAAGTTTACTATTACTTAATTCATTAATAGCTCTTTAACATTATTTTGTTTGTTAATTATTTGCTAAATACTTTATGTTTAACAACTTTAGTAAAACATTTCGTAATTTTGTAAATTACGCATCGCAATATTAATAAATATTATGACGTTTTATGATGCAAAAATAACATAATTTCTATTTATGACGAAGGTAAAATATTATTACGATTCAGATACACTATCTTACCAAAAGATAACACCTAAAAAAAGTGATACTTTTAAAAAGTTTTTTCTTACAATTATAGCAGCCTTAATATTCATGTTTATAGGGTTTGTAGTTTTAGCTCCTGTTTTTGAATCGCCTAAAGAAAAAGAATTTAGACGTGAATTAGAATTTGTTAAGTTAAATGAAGAATTACACAATAAAAAAATTGTTCAACTTGAAAAAATATTAAAAGATATTCAAGAAAGAGATAACAATATTTACCGTTTATATTTTGAAGTAAACCCAATTCCTGAAGAGCAAAGAAAAGCTGGTTTTGGAGGTTTAAATAGATATAAAGCTTTGGAAGGTTTTGATAATTCTAAAATGGTTATTGACGTAACTAAAAATATGGATATTTTATCAAAACAATTATATGTTCAATCTAAATCTTTAGATGAGATTGTTAAATTAGCTGAAAATAAAGAAGGTTTGTTAGCTGCAATGCCTGCTATTCAACCTGTAAAAAAGGAAGATTTAACACGAATGGCTTCAGGTTATGGGTGGAGGTCTGACCCTTTTACTAAAGCAAGAAAAAAACATTGGGGAATGGACTTTACAGCTCCAAGAGGGACTCCAATCTACGCTTCCGGAGATGGGAAAATAATTAGAGCTGACCAAAGATCTTCTGGATATGGAAAACACGTTAGAATTAACCATGGTTTTGGCTATATTTCTTTATATGCACATATGAGTAAATATAATGTTAGAAAGGGTCAAAAAGTAAAGAGAGGTGATTTAATTGGTTTTGTTGGTAATACGGGTCGCTCACAAGCACCACATTTACATTATGAAATTATTAAAAATGGCTCAAAAATAAACCCTATTGATTTTTATTATGGAAATTTATCACCTGAAGAATTTGAAGCAATGCAAAAAGCCGCTCAAATTGAAGGACAATCACTAGATTAATGTTTATAGATTTACCAGAGAAAAGATATTATAAAATTGGTGAAGTTGCTAAAGCTTTTGGGCTAAATACATCTCACATACGCTTTTGGGAAAAAGAGTTTGACATTTTAAAACCTAAAAAAAATAATAAAGGAAATAGGTTATTTACACAGGAAGATTTAAAAAACCTAAAACTCATTTATTATTTGGTAAAAGAAAAAGGGTTTACTTTAGAGGGTGCAAAAATTAAAATGAAAGAAAACCCTAAAGCTGTAAAAAATAATCATGCAATTATAACTCGTTTAGAAGCGATTAAAGAAGAGCTAATTAATATTAAAAATCAAATAGATACTTAATCTTTAAATTATTCAACTTTAAAAACAATAGGTAAACCGTATCTTACACCAACAGCTTTACCTCGCTGCTTTCCTGGTGTCATTTTTGGCAATAACCGAATAACTCTAATAGCTTCAGTTTGTAATTTTTTATGTGGAGCTCTTGCTTTTATATCAACAATATTTCCGTATTTATCAATTTTAAATATCACAAAAATCTTTTGTATACTACCTGTAGTTAAGCCTAAATCTGAAGCTAATTCAGAATTAAATCTTTTTGAAACAAATTTTGACATTTCAGAAGAAAAACAAGCTCTTAATTCTTTATTACTTCCTTTGCAACCTGGAAATATGGGAACATTTTCAATAACTAAAAATGGTACATCCTCAACAACATCTTCCTCTTCTTCAACTGACACAACATCATTATCTATATCAATAATTATAGCATCTGATTCATCAACTTCAGTAGACTCAATAACTGTTTCAATAACTTCAACTTCATCTTCAACTTTTATAATTTTATCAGGTAAAACAGCTTTTACAGGAGGTTTAATTTTAGGCTCAATAATTTTAACTTCAATTGTTTCCTCTACATCTTCATCAGCTACAATAGTCCCTGCTAACTCTTTTATAACATTTGGGTAGCTTTTCATATTTAAAAATTCATTAACAATAAAAAGTGCTAATACTAAACCTAATTGAATTAAAATTTTACTATAATTTTCAAGAGCCGCGTGAGGGTATTTTTTAATTTCCATTTAGTGCCTTTTTCAGGTGGAACAAAAAACTAGTTATTAACTGATTAAACAGTAAAGTTTATAATGCAAGAAATTGGAAAACAAAATGTGCTTAAAGCAACACCTTGCAAGATATATATATCGTATTAAAGTTACGATTTTTCCATTTAATAAACAAAAAAACCAACATAATGTTGGTTTTTTTGTTTATTGAATTTTAAACGCTATGGGCAAGGAATATTTTACATTTACAGGATCCCCCCTCTGTTTACCTGGTTTCATTTTGGGTAATAAATTTATAACCCTTATGGCTTCTTGTTTTAATTTTTTATGAGGTGCTCTAGCCTTTATATCAACAATGTTTCCACTCTTGTCAATTCTAAATATTGTGTATATTTTTTGAACTCCTGAGGCTAAACCTAACTCTTCGGCCAAACTAATGTCAAATTTTTTATTAACAAACTTTCCTATTTTTTTCATAAAACAAGCTTTCCGTTCTTCATTAGAGCCTTTACAACCAGGATAAACAGGTACATCTTCTAAAATTAAAAAAGGAACGGTTTCTTCTATATCAATGGTATCATCAATATTAGGGTCTTCAAATTGTGGTTCTTCAACTGGGGCGTCAGGGTCTATAATAGTAAACAAAGTTTCTTCAAAATCAGCCTCATTATCCTCTTTTTTAATAACTACAAGAGGTATTGTTTTAGGAATAGCTTTGGGTTTTGGTTTTTCAATTTCATATTCAACATTTTGTTCTGGTATAGAGTGATCAACTCTACCAAAATCTTCAACAATAGCAATTTTAGTAGTAACTGTTTTATTTTGAATTAAAACGTATGCAATAATTAATGATAAAACTAATCCTAATTGCATAAACAATTTACTAAAATTCTCTAAATTTGCTTTTGGGTTCTTTTTTGTATCCATAGTTTATAAGTTTTTATCATCCTTTTGTACCTGTATATTTAAATTAATTGTATAGAGTGGTATTTAAGTTTTTAATTTATACTGAGGTATTTATAGGATAAATGTTAAAATTATGTTAATACAATAAACGTACCAAAAAAAAAGCTCAACCATAATGGTTGAGCTTTTTACTATAAATATTTTATGTTTTTTTATTCTACTTTAAATGCAATTGGTAAGCTGTATTTTACACCAACTGGACGACCACGTTGTTTACCTGGTGTCATTTTAGGTAATAGCTTAACAACTCTAATTGCTTCAGCTTGTAGCCTTTTATGAGGTGCACGTGCTTGTACATTTGTAATATTTCCGCTTCTGTCAATTTTAAACATCACAAAAATTCGTTTCACTCCTGGCGATAATCCTAAATCTGATGCTAAATCAGCATTAAATTTTCTATTTACGTGTTTCGTGATTTTTTCTTGTAAACAAGCTCTTAATTTTGCTTTGTTTCCTTTACAACCTGGATAAACTGGTACATCTTCAATAATTGCAAAAGGCACATCTTCTAATACATCTTCTTCTTCTTCAACTTCAATAATTTCTTCAATTTCAACTGCCTCATCTTCATCAGTTTCTGTAGATTCTATTACTGTTTCCTCAACTTCTTCTTCATCTTTAACAACTTCAATTACATCTGGAGTTGGTGGTGGTGGAGTTTTTGGCTCAGGTGGTTTTATTATTTCAAGTTCTAATTGTTCTTCTTCTTCATCCATATTTAGTACTACAGGACCTAAATCTCCAATAACTCTATCATACGTCTTTTTTTCAATGGCCAAATACACTATTAATAGTGCTAAAACTAAGCCTAATTGCATAAACAACTTGCTGTAGTTTTCTAAATTTGCTTTTGGATTTTTTTTGATTTGCATCTGTGAAAAATTTTTTTATAGTTCGCTAATTTAATAATTTTAATATATAATACAAGTATATTTTTTATTTCATTCTATTTTCTTTAAAAAATATGTTGAAAAACAACCAAGCGACAACTATTCCTGTTAAATTAGCAATCAAATCTAATGTTTCAGCCTGCCTGGAAATGGTTAGTGTTCCTTGTAGGATTTCAATAATTATGCCAAAAATAAATATTACAAGTACAATAAAGGCTCTTTTCTTTTGAAGTTTTAAGCTTTTATAAAAAGAAAACATCCAACTAAATGTTAGTAGAAAATAAGCTGATACATGTAAAAATTTATCAAAGAATTTAACTGATGGTAGTTCAACAACTTTTTCAATTGTGATTAAACTTCCAACGGTTATTGCAATTGTTAAAGCAATTGCTATTAAAAAATATAGTTTACGCTCCAATTAATTCTTTATAATCTTCTGCTGATAATAAATCATTTAATTGAGACACTTCAGCAATTGAAATTTCAATCATCCATCCTTCTCCATAAGGGTCTGAATTTACTTTTTCTGGTTCGTCTTCTAATCCTTCATTAAAAGCTGTTACTTCACCTGTTAAAGGCATAAATAAGTCTGAAACTGTTTTAACTGCTTCAACTGATCCAAAAACTTCATCTCTATCCACAGTATCTCCAACGGTATCAACATCAACATAAACAATATCACCTAATTCGCTTTGCGCAAAATGCGTTATTCCAATTGTTGCTATATCTCCTTCAATTTTAAGCCATTCATGGTCTTTTGTGTATTTTAATTCTGCTGGTATATTCATTTTTTATTAAATTATTTATTGTACATATTAATTTCCTATAACATATCTAATACTTAACCCTGAACTTACAGATTGTCTAGGAAAAGTTGTTGAAATAGCATATTGAGATGAGCTTTGATCAAAATAGAATGAAGCTGTTAAACTTTTACTTAGTGCATAATCTGCAAAAAACTTAAGAGATAGTAAACGCTGACCGCCTGTTACTTGATCATTATCTTGGTCTATTGCTCTAATAACTGTAATATTATCTCTTAAAGATATATCTGCTCTTAAATTTAAATCGCCTTTTACTTTAGTTAAATCTCCTCCAAATCTAAATTTCATAGCTAAGTCTTTAATTCTATAGCCTAAACCAATTACGTATTCTGTACCTTTTATTTGGGTAATAGTATTGTTATTAAAATTTAATGTTAGACCTCTATCCTTATTAATTCTTCCACTAAATGAAACAGAATTTTTCATTTTCACATCTAATTTAATAAGCGGTGAAAATTCTTCTAATAAATTAACATTGGTGAAAAGTGTTTTGTTTAAATAATTTCCAGCAATATCTTCTTTTGATAAATTACTTGGTTCATAGTCTAAATTATTACTAAAACTTGTAATTGAATATAAAGAATTATAGCTGTGTGAAACTGAAAAACTTCTAAAGTTCTTTTTAAACCATTTCATTTTCATAAATCCTTTATAATTCAATTTCCATCCTGGAATTGGAATATTTTTGAATGCTTTTAGACTTACTTTTGAAGCATCTTGACCAGAATATGCTGCCATAAACGCAGGTAAAGTTACTTGTTGGCTAGTTTCACCAAAACCACCAATTGCTTGTCCGGTTTCTAAAGCTAAACGCTCAGCAATTATAGCTCTGTTGGCTTTAAACTCTTCAAAATTAGCATCACTATTTTTGAATGATGTTTTTAACATATTATAACTGATGCTAAAATTACCAAATTCAGTAACTGGAGAATCTGTAATTAAATTATTATCAACAACATCTAATTGTTGTGAGCTATTTTTAGTGTACGTTTTATTACCTCTAAATTCAATATCTAAATCTTTAAATGGTTCCATAGTAATTGTACCATCTAACTTGTTAAAATGTGTTCTGCTATATGTTTTATTATAATAAACATCCAACGGATCAGATGAATCACGTGATAACAACCAACCGTTTTCTACCGCTCTTTGTCTAATATCTATTTGACTTCCAAAAACAAATCCAAATGTTGGTGCTGCGCTTCCACTAAAATTATCACGTCCTAAAAATCCAATCTCAGGAACATATCCTGGTAAAAAAGTACCATTGTTTTCAGAATAATTTACACGTGCTTTTTTTACTGAAGTTAGTAAATCATAAAATCCTTGTCCAATTTTACCACCAACTGTTTTTTTCTTTTTAGTGATTGAACTTCTAGTATTTACCGTTTTTTTAGCGCCTGATTGTTTTGATGAAGCACTTTTTTTACTAAATAACTTTTCTAACCCTATAGTTTTATAAAATTTCTTAAAATCTACATCCGTTCCAATAGTGTGTGTATTTGCATTCTGAATTACATTTCCAACTTTATTAACATACGATTGTGATGATGCTTGCCAATCAAAATCTGCAGTGTACGCATAATTAGCTTTTATAAAATTTAAATATGGTATTTTATCTAAAGGTAATTTGTAAGTACCACTTAATGTTTGGTGATAATGATCTGGTCTTCCAATGCTAAAGAAATTATCCATTAACTGAATATCTTCTGAAGATTCAAACTCATCATAAATATAATGGTTTGCTGCTTTAAAATTAAACTGTAAAGATTTGGTTAAGTTGTAGCCAATACTATAATCCCAATCAAACATAAAATGACGTTGTTTTAACGTTGGAAGTTCTGGCAAACCTTCTATTAAACTTCTTGATAATTGCTCGTTATAACTTCTAATTATATTTGAGTTTATTGAAATTGTTGATGGCAATAAATTAAAATTAATATCTTTTATCAGTCTTAAATATTTACCACTTAGTGATTCTAAGTTTTTAAAAGGCTCAATACTTTTTGGTTCAAAACTATAATTATAATTTGCTGAAGCTCTTACATTTTGATCTACATATCTTTGAACGTTATAATCTTTATGAAATGTTTCATTATACGCGTATGAAACTGATAGATTTTCAACACTATAAAAACGTTGTTTTTTGGTTGAAGTTGGGTTTCTGTCTTTTCTAACATTAATTAAACTAAAACTTCTTCGCTTTGTATAATCTCTAGCGCTACTACTGTTTGGATTTATACTTTCAGCATCTTCAAATAATACATCTTGGTACTGTGGATCGTATTTTGGATCTTTAAATTCTTCTGAAATACTATAATTTAACGGTAATTTAATTCCCCAATTTTTAGGTAAAAGCTGCCCTACATTTACATTGGTAACAATATCGTATAATTTAGTATCTTCTTGACTTCTTTCATTTACACGTTGCTCAATACCACCAAAACCCTGAGTTTCCATTCTTCCTGTCATAGAAACATCAGCAAAATCAGCAAAATTAGCATCAGCACTTACAACTGCTGCCCAACCTCCTTCATTATCAAATTCAGAAACACGCATTTCATTAAACCAAACTTCTGTACTTTGATTGGTATTTGAAACATTTTTAACTCCCAACATAATGGTTTTAATATTAGATAAGTTTGGGTTTCCTTTTACCCTTACTACCAAATCTTCTATTGAGCCATTTATTGCTGGATACAATTCATTTGGAGCTATTCCATCTTCAAATCGCTGCAGTTTAAGTTTTCCTAAATCTTCTAAAAAAGCATCTAAATTATTTTCTTCAGGCCAAATATCAAGTGGGGTTGAAGCTCCATAATCAGAAATTGTTAATAATTTTTCAATTTGATAATAGTTATCATTTAAATCGCTACCAACCCTAACAATTGCTTGCACTTCACCATCTTGAACTTGTGATTGTGTTTGAACTCCTTCAGCATGTAAAAACAATTTTAAGTGCTTGTACATCCTTAAATCTACTCTTACATTTTTAAATATTGCCCTTGTATCATCAGGTTCTAGATTGGTAACTTTTAACGAAACTGATTGCTCATTTTGTTGTTGTAACGTAGTGCTACCTCTTAACACTTCTCGCTCAATTCCTGGTGGTAATATATAAGGAATTGGGTTTCTACCTTCATTTTCTTGAATGTTAACAACACCAACTTCAAAATTTTGTAATTGAGGGTTTGTTAAATCTTGAGGTGGTGTTATTGCTTCATCTAATGTTTTTGTATAACGTCTCCAATCTCCACGAACTAATTCTAATTCACCAAAACGCAATACTACTGGCATTTTAAATTTGGTTAAAAATATTCGCATAAAACGAATTGAATTAAAACCTGTAATATCATTCACAACCTCATCAGGTGTTCCTACTTGAATTCTAAATTGTAACCATCTAAATTCTTTTTCACTACCATCTTCAAGTTGTACGGTTACTTTTTTCTCATCAACAATATTATTTTGACCAACAACTAAATCATTTTTATTTAATGATACTTTGTATTGATAATAACTTTCAACCGAGTTCATGGTTTGATCCTTATCAATATCTTCTGTATCAGGAAATGTTGTTGCTGAAGTTGGATAACTTTCTGTAGATAAATTATTGGTAGGTGAGTTACCTTGCGTATTATTATATCTTTTATAACGTGTTAAAACTGATGCATCATTGCTATCATATTCAGAACTTCTAAAATAAGAATAGTTATCATTTGCTGGGTCTAAACCAAACCCTGTTCCAAATTTTTGAAGTTCTTCATCATCATTAATACCATCTAAACCAATATCTTGTGCTAAACGTTCACTATCACTATCACTAAATGCATATAAAAGCGATTGACTTGTCGGTATTTTCCCCCAAATTGTTGAGTCAAAATTAGTATCTAAATCATTTTCTGGCAAACCGTTTTCATACATTTTTCTACCGTCTTTTAAAACGTCTTCAGAAATATTACCAAGATTGAAGTATAAATCACCAACCTGATTTGAAATATTTGTTGGATCAACTCCTGGTTGTAACCCTTCTTCATTTGTAATTGAATAGTGATCGTAAGGATCCATCAACCAAAACTGAATATATTCAACATTAGATTGTTCAAAATTTGTAGTTGTTAATGCTCTAGTTATACCTCCCCATCTATCTTCAGGATTGGTGAATTTACCATCGCCATTTACATTATTTGTATCGTAATTATAACTTCCTCTTTCGTTTGGAAAATAAGCTAAATCTAACGTTCTAACTATGGTAGATTGTGTTAAATCTAAATCTTGCTCTGGAAATAATTCTTCAAAACGCACTCTTCTAACTTCAGCTCTTGAAAGCTCTATATTATCTATATTTCCTGGTTTTAATGATGAACCTCCGTAAAATAACGGATCAATTGTGTACCAAGCTAACCTTGCTCTTTTGTAACCATATGATATATCTGTAGCATTTCCTCCAAAATCAAAATTTGTTTGAAATTGTGGTGTACTCGACATATGCCATTGTTGAATTGATTTAATTTCTAATGGAATTTGAGAACCTTCAAAATCATCTACATATGAAGTTGCTTCGCCTTCTAATTCAATCCTTTTAGGTGAACCGGGCATTAAATACGCAAAATCGGCTCTTATTGAAAAATTTGAAGCTACATCAGTATCAATATTTGGTAATTTATTTACCCATTTTGTAAATTTAGGAACTTCAGCTCCGTAGCTTGCATTTAAACCGAAAATTGTATTATTTATAGGCTCTTGACCAAACAATGCCTTTTGAGTAATTGGTTTTTCATTTAAGTTTAAAATACTTACACCTGCAATTAAATTATCAGAGAATTTATGTTCAACATCAATTCCTAAAAAGCGTTTTGTTTGTAAATTAAATGCTGCATTATTTTCAACCGAAACCTGTATTGGCGCATTTGAAGCCTCTAAACTTGGGTTTACAATTTGAACTCTACCCATTTGATAATCAACAACATAATCTACACCTTCAACTAATTCTCTTCCACCTGTAGTAACTCTAACTGATCCTTGTGACACGTTAAATGCACCTAAAGGAATTCCGTTTGCATTTTCAGATTTATGATACCCTTTTATTAAGTATTTATCTTTTTGCTGAAAATTATTTTTAGCTTCAGATTGCGTTATTTCATATAGTTCATTAAATATATATATTTCATCATCTATATGTGTTAACTTAGATTCTAAGTCCTCTCCAAATGGTTCAACTGTTGGAAAAATAATATATCCTTTTTCTGAATTTACCGTTGATCCTTCAACATAATCAAAATAACCATCACCTTCAGGTGTTAAAAACTGGCTTTGATCTAACCTATCTACATTTAATAAATTTAATAATGTTCTATCTTCAACTCCTAATGTTTTTGCATTTTGCAACACATTAATTGGCACTCCTGTTTCATCATCAGCATATAGCAATTCTAATCTAAAACCATCACGTTGCATTCTATATGTTTGTAAAGAATATACGTTTTTCATCATTAAATCCCACATTGGAATTTGAGTACTAATAATTTCACTTCGTAATAATTTTACAACAATATTATCTGGCGCAATAATACCATCACTAGTAAATTCACCAACTTTATAAACTTTAGAATCTCCATTTACGGTATATTCATAAGAAACTGCAAGCACATCAGAATCTGCCAATCTTCTATTTAATGAAATAACACCTAGTTGAGGGTGAATTGTATATTCATCTGGCCTTAATTTAATAGCATTTTCTAAAACAGAAAAATCTCTACCTTGTTGCATAGAAAAAGGAGCTAATCCATCGCTAACTGTAGCTATTTTTCTCACAACATTTGATGTTGTTAAAATTGAAGAAATATCATTTGCTTCATTTTCAGGAAATAATGAACCTGGAACAGGTATTACATTTGCAGGCCCAATATTTGTTGGATCGCCTTCACCAAGATCTGCAACACCCACAATATTTCTAATATCAACAGTTGAAGCACTTCTATTGGTTACCCAAACTTCTACTTTAGTAATATTAACTGGACTATTTATTAAAGGATATTCTTGTAATGCTTTATTGTAATTATCTCTAAAATATTGTGCTAAAAAGAAATGTCTGTTCGCATCATAATCTGTAGCTTGTAATTCAAATTCTTGAATAGTTGCACCTCCTTGTGCAGCTACAGATCTTGTTTGAGATTTTTGTTCAGCAAAAACACCTGTTACTGTTGTATTTCCAAATTTTAATTGCGTTTTAACACCAAATAAACTTTGAGCTCCAACAATTAATGAGTTTTTTAAAGGCATACTCACATTTCCTACTTCTACTTTTTGAAGAATATCATCTTCAGTAGGTGTGTATTCTAATTTTATTTGATTCTGAAAATTAAAAGTAGATTGTGTATCATATTGTGCACTAACTTTTAACCTAGTTCCTACTTTTGCTAAAATACTTGCACTAATTTCTTGATTAAAATCAAACGTAAAACTGCTTCGATTACGTTCTGATAATTGTGGATTGTCAACTTTTTGATATAACATTCCTAATTTCACTAATACAGACCCTTGTGCATTTACTTCAATAGTATTACCTCCAAAAACAGATTCGAAAAAGCTAGAATTCACATAATATGTTGGTAGTAAATTTTTTTGAGCATCTTCACTTCCCAATTTTTTACTATTTGTTGCACTAATTTTATCTTTATAGTACTTAAACATATCTTTTTTAAGTCTATACTTTTTATACTCTTCTTGATTCATGTAAACTGGTCGTTTCACATAATAATCTCCAATTTTTTCAAGAATCACATATTTTCCAGTTTCAGCATCGTAAGATATTTCTGAAATAGAAGGATCAGCCAAATACAAACTCCCAGACTGATTATTTTTAAAAGGAAATTTTAAATTTAAAGTGTCATTAGCTTTAAAAATCTTTGTTGTATCTCCAGTTTTAATATCTGGATTTGTTTGAGCTTTAATTGTTGACTGAATAAACAATAACAAAAAAAGTACTATATATGTTTTAAATATAAAATGTTTCTTCTCCAAATCTTATAAATTTTTAAGCGCTTTTTTTATTAAATTCTCAACACTTTCTGTTTTATTTTCTAATAAAATTTTGTCTAATATTTTTTCTGATTGTTTTCTAACAAAACCTAATACTTCTAAAGCAGATAACGCTTCATTTTTATTGGTATTGCTCTCAACAAAGGAATCTTCATCAATTGCGTAGCTTTTTAAGATTTTGTCTTTTAAATCAATAAGGACTCTTTGTGCAGTTTTAGCGCCAATTCCTTTCACAGATTGAATTACACCAACATTTCCTGAAGCAATTGCTTGTTGAATTTCATCAGTAGTCATAGATGATAACATGGTACGTGCAATGCTCGGCCCTACTCCTGAAACAGAGATAAGTAATCTAAAAATTTCACGTTCTATTTTATTTATGAAACCATAAAGCGTATGTGAATCTTCTTTTACAGCTAAATGCGTGAACAATATAACCGCTTCATCATTGGGTAAAAGCGAAAAAGTATTCAAAGAAATATGTAGTATATATCCAATCCCACTAGTCTCTATTATAGCATAGGTAGGGTTTTTCTCTACTAATTTACCTCTTATGTGAGTTATCATATTTTTCTTTTTCTAATAACTCCAAATGTATAAAATATTATTTAATTTTTGCTTTTTCTTGTGCATGAACAATTGCCACACATGCTATGTTTACAATTTCATCAACACTAGCTCCAAGTTGTATTATATGAACTGGTTTTTTTAGCCCCATTATTATTGGCCCAATAGATTCTACATCGTTAAATTCTTTCATTAATTTATAGCCAATATTAGCTGACTCTAAACTTGGAAAAATTAAGCCATTTACTTTTTTATCTGTTAATTTAGAAAATGGAAATTTCTCTTTTAACAATGCTGAGTTCAATGCAAAATCTGCTTGAATTTCACCATCTACTGTTAAATTTGGAAACCGTGCATGAAGTAACTTCGTAGCTTCAGCAACTTTCTCTACCATTGGCGATTTTGAAGATCCGAAATTAGAAAATGACAACATTGCAATATTTGGCTCAAAACCAAACATTTTAATGGCAACCGAAGTCATATATGTTATATTTGCTAGCTCTTTTGCTGTTGGATTAATATTTATAGCTGTATCAGAGAAAAACATTGGACCTCTTTTAGTAAGCATAATGTTTGTTGCTGCTATTTTTTGAACGCCACTTTGTTTTCCAATTAACTCAATCATTGGCTTAACAGTTGCTGGGTAACTTCTAGAGTAACCTGTAACTAATGAATCTGCTTCGCCTTCATTCACCATCATTGCTGCAAAATAATTACGTTCACGCATTAATCTTTGCGCCGCTAATAATGTAATTCCATTTCGTTGTCTTTTTTTCCAATAAACTTGAGCAAACTTATTTCTTCGTTCTTTTTCTTCCCTCGATAATGGATCAATAATAGGAAGGTCAGCATCAAAGTTAATTTCCTCCATAAGTTCATTAATAATGGCTTTATCTCCTAATAAAATAGGCTTTCCAACTCCTTCTTCATGAATTATTTGAGCAGCTTTTAGCACATCTAAATGATCAGCCTCAGCAAAAACAATAGTTTTTGGGTCTGACTTTGCTCTTGTCATTAACATTCTCATTAACTTACTTCCAGCACCTAATCTTTCAGCTAAATTTTCTTTATAAGCATCCCAATCTGTAATTGGATTTTTTGCAAGACCTGATTCCATTGCAGCTTTTGCAACTGCTGGTGGAACTTCTGTTATTAATCTATGATCAAATGGTTTTGGAATAATGTAATTTTTTCCAAACTGAATACTTGTTTCACCATAGGTAATATTTACTTGTTCTGGAACAGATTCTTTAGCTAAATTGGCCAACGCGTGTACTGCTGCCATTTTCATTTTTTCATTAATTCCAGTTGCTCTAACATCTAATGCTCCTCTGAAAATGAATGGAAACCCAAGAACATTATTCACTTGGTTTGGATGGTCTGATCGACCGGTTGCCATAATAATATCTTTTCTTGTTTTAACTGCTAAATTGTAATCTATTTCAGGTGTTGGGTTTGCCATTGCAAAAACAATTGGCTCATTACCCATTGTTATTAACATTTTAGGAGTTACAACATTACCCACAGAAAGACCTATAAAAACATCAGCCTCAACCATTGCTTCTTCTAACGTATATACATCTCGGTCAGTAGCAAATTCAGCTTTTTGAACGTTTAAATTTTCAATATCTTTTCTTATTACACCTTTGCTATCACACATCACAACGTTCTCTCTTTTAACACCTAAGGCTAAATACAATCTTGTACAAGAAATGGCTGCTGCACCTGCTCCATTTACTACTATTTTAACTTCTGAAATGTTTTTCCCTGTAATTTCAATTGCATTTTTTAATGCAGCCGCTGAAATAATAGCAGTTCCATGCTGATCGTCATGCATTACAGGAATATCTAGCTCTTCCTTTAATCTTCTTTCAATTTCAAAAGCTTCAGGAGCTTTAATATCTTCTAAATTAATCCCACCAAAAGTTGGCGCTATATTTTTTACAGTTTCTATAAATTTCTCAACATCCTTAGTATCTACCTCAATATCAAAAACATCAATATCAGCAAATATTTTAAATAACAACCCTTTTCCTTCCATAACAGGCTTCCCTGCTAAAGCGCCAATATCACCCAATCCTAAAACTGCTGTTCCGTTTGAAATTACAGCTACTAAATTTCCTTTAGAAGTGTATTTATAGGCATCATCTGGGTTTTTCTCAATTTCTAAACAAGGTTCTGCAACTCCTGGTGAATATGCCAACGATAAATCACGTTGTGTAGAGTGTTTTTTTGTTGGAACAACTTGAATTTTTCCTGGAGTAGGATATTGATGATATCTTAAAGCTTCGCTCTTTTTTTTAGAATTACTCATAATATTTATGATTTATTGTAATGAAGTACAAAGTTAAGTATATTGAATAGATTCAAAAGCTAACATTTATCATATTTACACTAATGTTACATTAACTCTTTAAAACATTGGGTTAATGAGTTTATTATGTAGAAAAAATCCCGCAATTGCGAGATTTTAGTTACTCTTCTTTCTTGTCAATATAATACACTGACTCGTCTGGTTTAAAAGCTCTGTTAAACCAAAGTGGTCTTCTCTCTCCATTCGGTCCAGGAGCTGGACGTGTCATGGCTAACCATTCTTTATAAATCTCATGTGATTTATTGGTGTCTACAAAAATATCTCCATACTTTTCATCTTTACCCGGTTTCTCAATTCTAACACGTTGATGCCAAGTATGCATTCCACTAATTGGATCTGGATGTACTGCATGTGTAATATTTTGGTGTACACCACCATCTTTCCAAAAAATACGTTTAGAATCTTTATCGCTAGATTCGAATGGTTTTATACCTGAAATTGTATTCATTTTCCAAGCGCCTTTTCCATCTCCTTCAATATTTACCGTATTAGTTGCCCAACGGTTTCCTATTTTATCTTGTGGTCTTCTCCAACGTCCAATATGATGTGAGCAAGCTACAACGCCTGGTTTCATACTTTGCGTTACCCAAACTTTATCTATAAAATAACCAATATCTGTATTTAATTTCACCAAATCACCTGTTTGGAAATCCCATTTTTTTGCATCATCTGGGTGCATCCAAATTGGATTTCTATTCGATATTTCTACAAGCCATTTTGCATTACCCGAACGTGAGTGAATTAATGTTGGCAACCTAAATGTTGGAACCAATACGTATTCACCTTTTGATTTATCCAACACATCATTATGAATATGACTTTTTATATACGTTGGTGTTGCATATTCTGGCCATTTCCAATCTACCATAGTTTGTGAATAGAATTCATTTTTACGAGATGGTGTTGGGAAGCCTACACAAGGTTTTCCATTTATCATAACACCAATCCCTTTTCCATCTTTTGAAATTACATCATTTATAGGGTCTACTTTAGTACCTTTCAATTGCTCTTCAGAAAGTTGATTTTCATTCATTTTATAGGATTCACCTTTTTCAATTTCGTAAGCGCCATACTTTTTCATGTATTCCAATGCCGCAAATTGCCCTGTAAATCCATCTGCTTTTGCAGTTTCGTTTAACCCTTTAATTCTTTCAAAAATATATTGGTAATATTCATCTATCGTAATTTTTTTACCTGGTCTATATGGAGATTCAAATGTTTTTCTGATTCCCATGCTTCCATCAGGGTCAATTCTCCAAGATAATTCAATAAAGAATTCATCTTCTTCCCAAACTTCACCTGGATTTGCTTCATATGTTAAGTTAACTGGTTTTCCATTTCTACGAGCTGCTTCTCTTAATACTGGCTGACGGAAAGCAACCCAAGTTCCACCGTGTGTAGCATAGCTATTTAAATCGTGTCGTTCTGATGCTAATCCCATTGGCAACACAAAATCTGCATAAAATGCTGTTTCGTTCCAAGTTGGAGTTAACGCTGCGTGTAAACCAAATTTAGTTTCATCAGAAAACATTTCCATCCATGTAAATCCATCAGGATATGTCCAAACTGGATTAAACACTCTTGAAAAATAAACGTCCATTTTACCTCTTCCTTCTTTTAAGAAATGTGGTAATAACTGACTCATTTCAAAAAATGCTAACGGATATTCTTTAGGGAAATGTAATTCATTCCATTTCTTTTGAGGTGCTGGCGGATTTGGTTGTGTTGGCTTAAATTTATTCCAAGAGTTTGGAGATGTTCCTCCTTTAGCACCAACTGCTCCTGTTAAAACAGTTAAGAAATGCAAACAACGTGCAACTGCCCAACCACCTAGGTTTGAAGCTCCTGCAGCACGCCAGTTATGAGATGCAAAACGTTCTCCTGCTTCACCGATCTTATGTGCGATCTCAATAATCATATCAGCTTTTACACCTGATTCTTTTTCAGCATATTCTGGAGTAAATTCCTTATACTCGTCAATCATTGCAGCAATATAATTTTCAAAAGTGATTTCTTTATCACTGTGACGCGCTTGTAAATATTCTCTCCAGTTAGTCCAATTCTCTAAATAATCTCTGTTGTATAATCCTTCTTCTAAAATTATTAAAGCCATTGCTAGTAAAACAGCCGCTTCAGTTCCTGGGTATGATGGTAACCAGTAATCTGACATACTAGCCGTATTTGATAAACGAGGATCCATGGTGGCCAATTTTGCGCCTTTCATTTTACCTTCAATAATACGTTGTGCATGCGGATTGAAATAATGACCAGATTCTAAGTGTGCAGATATTAATAGAATAAATTTAGCTTCAGCGTGATCTGGTGATGGTCTATCATAACCATACCATAAATTATATCCAAAACGAGCTCCTGAAGAGCAGATATTTGTGTGTGAATTATGACCATCAATTCCCCAACCTTGTAAAATCCAGTTCATGAATTTTTCATTTCCTGGCCTTCCAACATGGTAAGCTATTTCATTATGACGATCTTCAAGTATTGCTTTTCTAATACGAGCAGCAATGGTATCTAATGCGTCATCCCAAGAAACACGTTCCCATTCTCCATCTCCACGTTTTCCTTTCCTTTTTAGAGGAAATAAAATCCTATCTGGATCTGTTACTTGATTAATTGATGCAGGTCCTTTTGCGCAGTTTCTGCCTCTACTTCCTGGATGATATGGATTTCCTTCAAACTTTTTTACTTCTTGAGTTTCCTTATCAATAAAAGCTGTCAAACCACAAGCACTTTCACAGTTAAAACAAGTAGTAGGTATTATTTGATATGTTTTGTTCTCTTTTTTAGGCCATACTTTTGGATTGTATTCTTCCCAATTATCCCATTTTTCGGGTGGCGGAAAGTTCTCATACATTTGAGCAACCTCTTCATCAGAAAATTGACGCATGTCGCCATCAAATTCTTGATAACCTTCTTTGTGCAGATTTGGTATAATTCCTAATTTTTCTGCTATATTTTCTATAAACGATGGTTTTTTATAACCCATAATTTCTTTATTTTAAATTAAGCTAATGGAATTCTTTGTGGAGCTTCAACCCAAATTTTCTCTGTGCTCAAAATTCCAATTAAAACAAATACTCCTGAAATAACAGCTGCTACTTCTCCTGTTCCGAAGAATAATAATATCAATGGAATTATATTCCCTATTAACACAGTAACTATCCAAAATAGATTTTTATATCGTCCCTTGGTAATCATTTTTACGACAGTTTTTGCTGCTGTTGTTGGATGCGTAATTGTTAATTCAGTTATTAGTGTAAATAAATTTACTACCAATGCAATTATCATCGTGTTTTTTAGAATACTCATCCAATCTTCACTTCCAAATATTAAGGCTGCTATGATAAAAATTGAAACACCTGCCATAACACTGTGCACTAACATATGCAATGGTAATGTTGGACTTTGCCAAAAATCACGTCCTTTTGCTTGTGCAAATAAGAATGCTGTATAAATAGCTAATAACACTGCAAAAATAGCAGTTACCCATAACAAAATAGTTTCTCCTATTTGAATTTCAAAAAATGTCATTGCTCCCCAAACTGTTACTAACAACCCGAAAATAGTAATTGTATAACCGCCTTTTACTAACCAAGAATTCCATTGTGGACGTAACAAAACGTTTAAAAAACGATCTGGTCTATCCAAGTCCATTACCAAGAATAATCCTGTTAATGCTAAAAATGTCAATGAAATTCCTGCTGACCATAATTTAGCAGTTGTAGAAACTTCATAACCTAGCATAATTGCTAAAAATGGAATTAAGAATGCTCCTGCAGCAATTGCTTTTGTAAATACATATGCAGAAACTTCCCATCCCCAAAGTATACCTTTATCAGGTGTATCATATACTCTTCGAGCTTTACCAGTTAACACATCAATATAATTTGGATTTTTACTTTCTTTTTTCTGATATGCTGCTTCAATTTCGTTATTTATTGACATTTGCAATAAATCTACATCATCATTCGTATGCATCATTTTTTCAGCTGCTTTTGCAAAATGCCCTACACCTCTTGCCTGAGAATTCCATAATCCTGGACCTGATTTATCTGTTGCTTCAGGTACTAAAGAAGCATCATCACCATCTATATAAAATAAGTTTGGATTTGTGCCTTTTTCTGGTTTACGAACTTTAACAGCTTGACGCGCTAATAATTGTGAAATTTCCGTAGTTGGATTCTGCATATCACCCGCAATAATTGCATGTTCTGGACAAACAGAAACACAAGCAGGCTCCCTACCTACATCAACTCTATGCGCACAATAATTACATTTTGCTGCTGTATTCGTATCAGGATCAATATACAACGCGTCGTATGGACAAGCTTGCATACAAGATTTACAACCAATACAACGGTTGTTATCAAAATCTACAATACCATCTTCACGTGTATACAATGCTTCTACCGGGCAAATTTCTACACAAGGAGCATCTGTACAATGATTACATCGCATTACTGAAAAAATTCTTCTTGTATCTGGAAATTCTCCTTTTTCTACTTGTTTAACATATGTTCTGTTAACACCAACAGCTACATCATGTTCTGATTTACAAGCTGTTGTACAAGCATGACAACCAATACATTTTCGATTATCAATAATAAAACCGTACTTCATTTTTTTATAAAATAAATTGAATTAAAACAAATTTAGCTATTGGTCATATTTGTTTTGTGATGAACTTCACATAAGCAATTATTTAGAATGAATTTAAATAGTGAGTGGTTCTGATTCACCAGAATAAATTACTTTTGTACATATTTATAAATCAACTTATGAAAATTCAAGTCTTGTTTTTTGGAATTACAACCGATTTAGTAGGTGGAAATTCTACCTCGTTTAATTTAACAGAAAAAACTACTATTGAAGAGTTGAAAGCAGTACTAATTTTAAAGTACTCCTCTTTAAAAAATATTCATGAATTTGCAGTTGCCGTAAATGAAGAATATGCAACTAATGAAGTAATTCTTAAAGAAGGTGATGTTGTAGCAATTATTCCGCCTGTAAGTGGTGGTTAATTTTATAGTTAATAAAATGAAGAAAAATAAAATTGGGTATTATAGTATAATTTCACTTGCTTTTATAGCAATATTAGGAATGTTTTTCCTTTCTCCTATTATTCAGAATGAAGATTACCACAACTTTAGCGATACTAATACAATTTTTAATATTCCTAATTTTTGGAATGTGATTTCAAACATCCCTTTTTTAATAGTTGGAGTTTTAGGTTTGTTTAAGTTAAAATCTATAACAAATTATAAAGCTCAATATTTAATATTCTTTTTAGGAGTTTCACTTGTTTCTTTTGGCTCAAGTTATTACCACTTATACCCAACTAGCGATACGTTAATTTGGGACAGACTTCCAATGACAATAGCCTTTATGGCTTTATTTTCAATTATAATTAGTGAATTTATAAATCGTGAAATTGGACAAAAAACTTTAATCCCTGCGCTTATAATCGGTGGTCTATCCGTTTTATATTGGGTTGTTTTTAAAGATTTACGGTTTTATGCACTTGTACAGTTTTATCCGTTGTTAGCAATTCCTGTTATTTTGGTTTTTTACAAATCAAAATACAACTTAACCTCAGGTTATTGGATGTTATTAATAGCTTATGTAATTGCTAAGATTTTAGAACATTTCGATTCTGAAATTCATAACTTTTTAACAATAATAAGTGGGCATTCTTTAAAACATATTGCAGCTGCAGTAGGGATTTTTATACTTCTTAATACCTATTTAAAAAGAGCAGAAAAGTAATCTAATTGCTTAAGTATTTTCTATCAATATAAAAAGTCCCAAAAGGAATAATTGAGGCAAATAAAACCGTAAAAAACACTTTAGCACTCCATTTTAACTCAGATTTTAGCATAAATGCAAATACTATATATATCAAAAATAATAGTCCATGTGGCATTCCAAGCATTTTAACATACGAATCATTCTCTGCTAAATATTTTATTGGAGTTGCGATAAATAACAATAGTATAAACGACAACCCTTCTAAGAAACTAATTACTCTAAATGTGTTTTTCATTTGACTTACTTAAATAAAATATTTTGCGAAAATAGACTTTAGATTTGTTAAATTAGCAAAATATTAGTTAAAATATAATGACTGAAAGAACATCCATAAAAATTACATCAGAAAAATTAAGTTTACAAGATTGTATTAATTTTGTTGAAGATGATTCTTGTGGAGGTATTGCTACTTTTGTTGGTACAGTTAGAAATGCTACACAAAAGAAAACAGTTACTTTACTAGATTTTAGTGGGTATGAACCTATGGCCATTAAAGAAATGCGAAAAATTGCCGACAATGCTTTATCAAAATTTTCTATTTATAAAATAGCAATTCATCATGCTGTTGGTGAATTACAAATTGGTGCTGTCCCTGTAATTATTGCTGTTTCATCTGCACATAGGAAAGCTTCATTTGAAGCTTGTGAATATGCAATTGACACTTTAAAAGAAACTGTTCCTATTTGGAAAAAGGAGCATTTTGAAGATGGTGAAGTTTGGGTAAATTCACACCCTTAAATAATTTTCATTTTTTTTAATAAAAAAGAGGCATTCATATTTTTACAAATACCATCCTTTAATTTATAATCAAAATACAATTCGTCGTTGATAATTTCAGCATCAAAAAAGTAGTTTTTTACTGCTGATAAATCATTCTCAATCTTACACAAACTTAAATCGTGTGTTGCAATAATCCCTGTTGATTTTGAATTCCCTAATTTTTCCACATATTTTTTTGATCCACTAGCTTTGTCAGTACTATTTGTTCCTTTTACAATTTCATCTAATATTATAAAATCCTCTTCATTTTTAATTTGATCAACAATAAATTTTAATCGTTTTAATTCAGAAAAGAAATAAGATTCATTATCAGCTAAAGAATCAGAAGTTCTCATACTCGTAATTAATTTTATTGGCGCATACTCAAACTCATCAGCGCAAACTGGCAAACCTATATTCCCCATAACTATTGCCAAAGAAACTGTTCTTAAAAAAGTGCTTTTCCCAGCCATATTAGCCCCTGTAACTATAAAAAATTGTTTGTTTTGAATCCTAAAATCATTATCAATACGCTGTGATTTATGCAATAAAGGGTGTCCTAAATTTTTTGAGAAAATTATTCCTTTACTTGTATTAATTTGTGGGAAAACATAACTAGGATGGTTAAATGTGAAATTTGCCAAGGAGTTTTGAGCATCGAAAAAAGCAATTACCTGAAACCAATTTTCTACTTTATCTTTATAATTATGTATCCAGTTTTCTACTTTATTTACTTGTTGTAAATCACGTAGAAAAAAACCATTCCCAATAATAGCAATTATCAAATTATTACGCTGATCAAAGGAGTCTAATACCTTAGAAAACTTCGCGAAAATTAAAGATGCTTTTTGTGTTTCAGTTTGAATTTCCTGCTGTTTTTGTTTTAAGATTTTTGAGGTAAATGAAATTGATTCTATTTCATTTAACAACTTATGATATTGCTTAAAAGTGTCTTTTGCTTTACTAGCTTCTCCATATAATTTACTAACCTTTTTTAGAAATGCTCCAGAAATCCCCACCCCAAATAAAAACCAAATTAATAATAGTTGTTCTGGAATAATTTGTAAACTAAGTAGCGTAACTAAAACTAAAGAAATTACAGAAAAAACTTTTGGAAAAAAACCTATAAATTTTGAAAATACTGTTTTATAATTCTGAATCCAATCTGCAATTTCTTCAGCTGGATGTTCAACTTTAACCAAACTAGCTAAAGCAGAAAATTGCTGTCTCCACTTTGGGTGTTGGCTTAGTTCATTAATTGCACGCTGCTTTTCTTTAATGTTAGAAATATCATTGTTTAATAGTAACTCAACAAACTCTTGCCTACCTTCATTTGTAACTGTTCTATTGCAATATTGAAAAAAAGAACCTTTTCCAAACAGGTCAATATCATAACTAAATGTGTGTGCTGGATTTATAAATTCATTCCCTTCATTTAATAAAAAATAATCTCTATTTAAAACCTTCAATTCTGTATTATTTATCTCAAGTAACGCTTTATTAAGGTTACTCTTAGTTTGTAATTTGAAATGTCTAAATAATAAATAGAGAAATAAAATTACCCAAAAAGCAGCTATTGGAATTACTATTTTAATGTTATCAAAAAGGAAGTATGTACTTAAAACTGCGCTTAAAAAAACGACTAATCTCAATACGCTAGACATTGCTAATTTCTTTTTTAGCAACATCAATTCTTTTTCAAAATGTAATTTTTGATTTGTATAAAATTCTAGTGGTTTTTGCATTTAATAATTATTTATTCCTTCAAACAAACTAAACACATTTAAAGAAGGGTATTTTTCCTTTATTTTTAAGGTTACATCGTAACTTGTTATGCCTTTTTTACAAATAATTACATAATCTTTTTCAAAATTAGGAATGAAACTTTCTATGTCAAAAGTTTTGTATGGTATTTTTTGATGAACTTCAAAAGGAAACGCTATATCTGTATGATTAAAAACGCTTATAATTTCAATGCTTTTTGCTGAAACTCTTTTTTTAAACTCTTCATTTGAAATTAATAAAGCGCTATCTTGTGTAGTACAATGCGCATCTAAATAATTTGAGTTTTTAAAAATATCTTGAAAAATCAATGATTTATTTTTCTTTAATTTTATTTTAAACTGACTATTTTCAAGCGCATTATATATTAATAATTGATTGGTTAATAATTTACCCGTTTTTGTAATTAGCTTTAACACTTCATTTACTTGCAACAAAGCAATAATACCTACAATTGGGTTTAAAGTTCCTGCTTCTTCACAATTGGGAATATTAGTCGCAATTTCGGGAAATGCATCACGCAAATTGCATGTAAAATCACCATCATCATTTAACACATTAAAAGTTGAAACATAACCATCAAATTTATATAACGATCCATACACTAATGGTTTTTTTGCTAATACACAAGCATCGTTTATTAAATACTTAATTGGTAAATTATCTGTTCCCTCAACAACAATATCATAGTTTGAAATTAAGTCTAAAATAGAGTTTTTATTTACAGCTTTATTGGTAAAAGTAACTTTGGTAAAAGGAGCTCTTTTTTTAATTTCATTTGCTAGAACCTCAACTTTTGGGTGCTGAATATCTTCAACTTTAAAAAACACTTGTCTGTGTAAATTTGAAACAGAAACTGTATCAAAATCAACTAAATGAAGTTCTCCTATTCCGCTTGTAGCCAAATAAATTGCAATTGGGCTTCCCAAACCTCCACAACCAATTACCAAAACTTTTGCTTGTTGAAGCAAATTTTGACCTTCTTCTCCAATCTCAGCCAACGTAGTTTGACGTTGAAAATAATCCTCTCTATTGAAGTCCATTATTGATTTATTTTAGCTTTACCCTTTTCATTTAAACAGTATTTTTTATTACTTATACTATAGTATTTCTCTAACTTATTAAGATACTGAAAATACTGCATATCTCCAAAACCATAAACCGTCTGTTCTTTCTGCCAAGTTAAAAGATTTTTGACAATATCTAACTCTGAAAACGAATTAGAATTTATAATTTCTAAAATTTCGTTTTCAATTTGATTAAATCCATTTTCAGATGGAAAACGATTTAAATGCTGATTGATCGCTAATTGTAAATACTTAAATTTTGAAGATTGATTGAAGTTAAAACCCTTTAGTTGTTCAAAATTATTTTTAACATACACGTTCCAACATTCTTTTGCATACTCTAAACTAGTTTTGCTAAGTGAAATTTTATTATCGTATAAATTTTTATAATCTTTTAATGAATAATCCGATAACGATTGTAATTGCACTTTTCCTTTTTCCTTACCTGTACAAACCAAATAATAATTTGCCTTTTTCACATAATTATCTAACAAATATGTGCATAATGCTAATAAATTAACTTGGCAAAATAAATCGAATTCAAACCATAAAACAACTTCTCTATAAGCCGATACATCTTCTAATTTTACAATTTCTTTGATAGTTTTATCGAAATATTCTAATCTTTCAACTCCTAATTCACGTTCAAAAAAAGCGTACCTGTTTAACCAAAACTCATCACTTCCAACATTCTTATGCAAAGGACCATCACACAATAATTCTCACCAAACAATAATAGCTCCTTTAATCTCAGATTTTTCTAAAATTTGCGCAGTGCTATCACCATTTAAAACGTGAAGTGTTTTAGTCATTTATTTCTTTATGTGCAGCTTTAAATTCTTCAGGAGTATTAATGTTTCTTATGAAATTATCATCAACTTCAACAATTTCAACATCAGAATTTATTAGAACTTTTCTCGGACAAGAATATCCTTGTGCTAAATAATTTAATAATAACGTATAGCTTTTAGGTTCCCAAATGGTAATTAGTGGTTCTGGAAATTGTTTGTCTTTTCCCTTAATGGTTGTAGCAGCTTTTGAAGGGTTTCTATGTTTAAGCAATAATTGAATAACCTCATCATTTACAAATGGCAAATCGGTTGCAATAACTAGCCAAGCAACATCTGGGTTTTCTTGAAAAGCCGAACAAATAGCTCCAAACGGTCCAAGTCCAACAAACTTGTCGGTAATTTTGTTTTCTATCTCAATTTCTTGAGCTGACCTAACGGATAAATACGTTTTTAAATTGTTTTTTTCTAATAACTCAATAGCAACATCACGTTGATTTTTACCGTAAAACTGTAGTGCTCCTTTATCGGTTCCCATTCTAACACTTTTTCCACCGGCTAATACCAACCCTTGAATTGATGCAGTTTTTTCTTTGATTAAATTTTCAACGTGTTTTGAAATTTTATCTATTTCATTGATATTATAACATTGTAAGTTTTTAATTTGGGGGTTTTTCTCAACTAAAAAGTCAAAAAACTTAGTATCTTCTGTTAATTTTATAACAAATTGAATATTATTTAGCTCTTCCAATCTCTTTAAAACTGAAGCTTCTTTATCATTGTCTAAAATTAAAATTTGTTTTGCTCCTTGGTAATGATTTCCATTAATAAACACATAATCAAACTGTGAAAATTGCACACGCTGATTGAATTTATTTACTTCAGAATTTACTGAAATTTCTGCAGAACCTTTATGATGAAATGTGAAATTTTGAACTGAGTTTAACTCAACACCTTTACTATGCGAAGCATCAAAATAAGCTAACTTATAATTTGTTAAGTTTTTAGATACTTTGGTAACTAAATTTGAAATGACATCACATTTTGTTCCAACTAAAGCTATTTCATTTGGAGCAAAATTATCATTATCTCTTAATTTTAACTTTGCATGTTTTTGATGTTTACCCATTTTTAATATCGCTTTTACCTCCTGATTTCTCAACTAATTTAACTTCTTTAATCACCATTTTTTGAGAAATAGATTTACACATATCATACACCGTTAATGCTGCAATATTTGCTCCTGTTAACGCCTCCATTTCAACACCTGTTTTCCCTTCAATAGCAACCGTGCATAAAATTTCAATATGTTCCTTATCTATAACTTCAATAGCAACATCAACCCCATTAATTATTAATGGGTGACACATTGGTATTAATTCTGAAGTTTTTTTAACTGCTTGAATTCCTGCAATAATTGCTGTTTGAAATACCGGCCCTTTTTTAGTGGTTAATTCTTTATTTTCGAAATGTGAAATAATTTCTGTCCCTAAAAACATAGTGGCTTTAGCAGTTGCTTTTAGTTTGGTGACTTTTTTATCACCAACGTTTACCATTTTTGGAGTGTTTTTTTCTCCTATATGAGTGAATTCTTTTTCCATAAGCGAAAGATTCTAAATCAAGTTCAGAATGACAATATTTTATCTATATGTTATTAAAGGAAATACTTCTCCTTTGGTGAAATTAGTTCTATCATCTGGTAATTCCAAAAAAGCATCAGAATCTACCAAGTTTACTAAATCTGCTGAACCTCTTCCAGTAATTGGAGTTGCAAGTATTTCACCCTCTTCTTTAGTGATTTTTACTTGTAAAAAGTAGGTTAAGCCTGGCTTAAAGAAGTAATCTTCAGCTAAAATTGCTTTATTTTTATTTTCAAAATTTATTCCAATCGATTTATAATACCATGGATAAAAATATTTTAAACAACTTGCAAATGTTGACACTGGATTTCCAGGGAAAGCAAAAATTGTTTTATTTCCTTTTTTTCCAAACCAAAATGGTTTGCCTGGACGTTGTTTTACTTTATGAAATAATTTTTTAACTCCTAATTCATCCAACACTTCAGGAATAAAATCAAATTTTCCTTTTGAGACAGCTCCGCTAAACAACAACACATCAAAATCATTTAAAAACGAATTGATTTTACTTAATAACTTGTCTTTATCATCTGTTATATGTGCAGTTTCAGCTTTAATATTTATTTTTTCTAACAAAGAAACTAATGTAAAAACATTACTTCTTCTAATTTGGTAATCTTCAGGAGTTTCAGAAACACCAACCAATTCATTCCCCGTAGAAATAACCATAACTTTTGGTTGTCTTGCAACCATAACAGTACTTTTTCCTACCGTTGCAAACACACCTATTTCAGCAGCAGATATTAATGTGTTTTTAGGGATTAAAATAGCACCTTGTTTTCTATCTAATCCTTTTAAATGAACATTTTGAAGTTCTTTAACTGCTTCTAAATTTATAGTAGCAAAACCATCTTCTATGGTTAATAATTCATATTGAATAACAGCATCGGTATTATTTGGTAAAATAGCACCCGTCATAGCTTCAATACAATTTAAAGGGTTTTGCATTGTTAATTGCTCACTTCCTGCAGGTTGTATTCCTTCAATTTTAAATTTTCGCTGCCCGTTATTAAATGCTTCAGATGAGATTGCAATTCCATCCATACTTACACGATTAAAAGGCGGAAAATCACGATCGGCTACAATGTCTTCTTTTAAAATTCTTCCGTTAGATTTTAAAAAGTTAACTTCTTCAACTCTAAAAGTTTCAGAACTTTTTAAAATTATCTCTAATGCTTCATTTGCTGTAATTAAACTCATAACTTATTTAATTAGTTCTTAATCGATTTAAAAAATGCTGATAGCTTTGTTTTATCTAAATTTCCGTTCGTTCTTACACCACTACACAAATCTAACCCATATGGATTCACTTTTTGAATTGCTTTTAGCACATTTTCAGAATTTAACCCACCAGCTAAAAATACGGGAATATTTACACGTTCAACTATAGTTTTACTAATTTCCCAATTATGAACTCTTCCTGTTCCACCCAACTCTTTAGTTGTTAAATTTGGATTTCCACTATCTAATAAAATAGTATCTACATATTTTGAAACTTGTATAGCTTCATTAATTGAGTTTTCATTTAAAACATGTAAAACTTGAACAAGCTTTACGTCTGGAAGTGCTAATTTGATTTGTTGATGTGTTCCTTCAGTAAGATTATCAACCAACTGAATGGTTGTTGTATTAACTTTTGAATGATGTGCTATAATGTTTGAAACCTTGGTTTCGCTAGTTAATAAAAATGTGTCAATGTTTTTTGGTGTAAACGCTGCAATTTCAGCAATCAATTCATCTTTAATAATTCCTGGACCACTTGGCATATAACCTACCAAACCTAATGCTGATGCACCCAAATTTATAGCCAATTTAGCTTCTTCAACACTACTTATACAACAAATTTTTATATGTGTTTTACCCATTTACCCGCCAATTGTAGACATGCTTTCTGAAACATCATTTCCACGAGCTGCTTCAGCAACAAAACCATTTTTTGGTTTTTTATGAACCGTGTCAATAAATAATTGTTTCAACTCATCATCACTTGCACCATCTCTCATAAAATCTCTTACATTAAAAACACCTCCATCAAATAAACAGTTTTTAAACATACCGGTTGCAGTGATTCTTATTCTATTACAATCATTGCAAATAGTTCTTGTAAATGCTGGAATTATTCCAAAAGTCCCTTTATAATTCGGAATTTTAAAATTTCTTGATGTAGAAGATTTTTTATCTTGAAGTTTTTCTACCGTTGAATAATGTTCATTTACAAGAGCAATAATTTTAGTAAAGTTCCATTCTTCTTCAATGTTTCGTTGTCCTTTTCCGTTAAAAGGCATCTCTTCAATAAAACGAACTGCAATATGTTTATTTTTTGTAAGCTCAATAAAATCAATAATTTCATCGGTATTAAAACCTGACTGAACTACTACATTTAATTTCAATTTTAAATTGCTTTCTTCTAATTTTTCAAGTGTATCGTAAACATTTTCAAATACATCTCTACGCGTAATTTTGGCAAATTTATCTTTTTGCAAACTATCAATACTCAAATTAATAGCGTTGATATTTAATGCTTCTAACTTATCTATATAATTAGAAATTAAAGCGCCGTTTGTAGTGATGTTTATTTCATCTAACTTATCATTAAAAGAAAGTGATTCTAAAAAGTTTACAAAATCTTTACGTACAAAAGGTTCTCCACCAGTTAAGCGCACTTTATTTACACCTAATTCAGATAGAACACGTGTAAGACGATACATTTCTTTATAAGAAAGCAACTCTTTCCTATCAACAATGTCTATTCCTTGAGCTGGCATACAATATTGACAACGTAGATTACAACGGTCTGTAATTGCCAATCGTAAATAGGTAATCTTCCTTCCAAATTTATCTATTAATTCCACTAGTTGAGTGTTATTTTATTTCTACCTAAAGTTACTATGTCTTCTTTTTCTAACTTTTTTAAAATTCTCGATACTGCTTCTCTTGAAACCTTTAAATCACGAGCAATATCAAAATGCTTACTATAAATGGTACTATCATTACTAACTTGGCTAGTATATTCTAAATATTTTAATAATCTATACTCTAAACTTGTAAAGGCAATATCATTAATATTATGAATTAACAAAGAGGTTTGCTGCTGATTCAACTTGAAATAAAACGACCTCCATGATTGGTATTTTAAAAACCACGAATTTACTACTTTTGAAGGGACTGCAATGTAAGTTATATTACTTTGAGCCTTTAACCTAATCTCACTCTTTTCACCCTCTAACACATATGAAATTGCTATTGCACTTGTTTGATTTTTAGATAGATAATGTAAGAAAATTCCATTTCCATCACCATCACGACGCATAACTTTTACAATACCTGAAACAATTAAAGGTATAAACTGTATATCTCTTCTAATTTCTAAAATTATTTTATCGGGCTCGGCATATTTTAAAATCCCATTGTTACATATTTCTTGCAGTAAATTTTCTTCAAATAGTTTCGAAAAACTAGCTGTAACAATATCATTAAGTTTCATATCCTTAATTTTTATATAAAATGGATTTTACCCAACTTTTAATGTGGTATTTTATCTTTAAACAATCCATATAAAAAAGCACCTAAAGTTGCGCCAAAGATTACGACTAGAATTGATACTACTCCTTTACCTACTAGAACAAACATAGGGCCAGGACAAGCACCTGCTAATGCCCAACCTAATCCAAATAGAGTTCCTCCTAAAAGGTTACGGTATAAGCCTCTTTTTTTTGGTGCAACATGAATTTCATTGCCTTCAAAAGTTTTCACCACGTTTTTCCTGAAAAAATACATGCTTACCATTCCTAATAGTACTGCTGAACCAATAATCCCATACATATGAAACGATTGAAATTTAAACATTTCGTATATTCTAAACCACGAAATTATTTCAGCTTTACTCATTACTATTCCAAAAAGAATACCTACTAAAAAAAACTTTATATACTTCATCTTTCTAAAATATTAGTGGTAAAATAAACCAGGTCATTACTAATCCTCCTATAAAAAATCCAATAACTGAAATTAGTGAAGGAATTTCTAAATTACTTAACCCAACAATTGCATGGCCAGATGTACAACCACCTGCCCAACGCGCCCCAAAACCAACCATAAGGCCTGCAATTAATAACACGAAAAATCCTTTTACAGATAACATGGTATCAATACTAAAAATTTCATCGGGTAAATAGGTGGCTCCTGCATTTGCAATTCCAATGTCAGATAAATCTTGTATAGTTTGTGGGTTTAATGCAACAACATCACTTGGAGACAGCCAATTTGAAGCTATAAAGCCTCCCGCAATTGCACCTGCTACAAAAATTAAATTCCAAGAGTTTTGTTTCCAATCAATTTTAAAATAATCTGTGAATTTTCCTGCTCCACCAATAGAACAAAAGGTTTCTAAGTTTGATGAGACACCAAAGCGCTCACCAAAATAAAAAAGCAAAAACATGATAAAAGCAATAACAGGGCCAGCAACATACCAGGCCCAAGGCTGAGTTATATATTCCATAATTTAATTAGTTAGTCTTTCAAAAATATTATTTAAATTATGCTGTAGTGTAATAAAAGTTACATAGTGTTAAAATTCTAAAATTTCAATTCTATTTCTATTCAGCTTAATTTTACCTTCATTTTCAAGTTGTTTTAACAATCTAGATATTACAACTCTTGATGTGTGCAAATCGTATGCGATGTCTTGATGCGTTGTGTTTAATGAGGTGTCTCTCATTATTTGAGCCTTATCTGTTAAGTATTTATACAGACGCTCATCCATCCTCATAAAAGCCAACGTATCAATAGTTTCCATCATTTCATTTAGACGAATATTATAACTATCAATAACAAAATTTCTCCATGTTTTATACTTCACTAACCATTCATCTAATTTTTCTGTAGGTAAAAAAATCATTTCCGATTCTTTTTCAGCGATGGCTCTAATTCCACATTTACCATTAGAAATTGCGCTTGCAAATGAACTAGCACAGGTATCACCTCTTTCTAAAAAATAAAGTAGTATTTCTTCACCTTTTTTATCTTCTCTAACAATTTTAATTGCTCCATCTAATAATAATGGTACACCTTTCATTCTATCACCTAAATCAACTAAAATTTCGTTCTCACGAAGTTTTTTATAGGTACCCACTTGCTCAATTTCATCTAATAGTTCTTTTTCAAATACAAATGAAAAGTAGTTTTCTAATTTTTCTCTCATCTTTTTAAATAATATAAAATTTTAGTAGTAGCTCCAGTTTTATCCATTACATATTTTAAAGCATTTTCACCTACTTTTTTTCTGAAATCTTTTAACTGAAATAATTTCTTTAAAAGTACGGATAATTTTTTAGAATTATTTATAGTAAAACATGCCTCTTGTTTTACCAAGTCTACAGCTTCATTAAATTTATGATAATTTGGCCCAATTAGTATTGGAATTCCAAAAGTTGCGGGTTCTAAC
>NZ_WTAR01000032.1 GCF_013139515.1 Lutibacter sp. | reverse complement strand
TTATCACCTCTGTGAACGTCACTAAAAAGTATAAATTTTGAATTAGAATTTAACTGAATTCTTTTAGCGTTTTTATAAGAATTTGAGATAATTTGTTGAATCATATGTAAACTTAAATTAAAACTACTTATTACAAGGTTTTAAGGTGTAAATATTTTGCAATTTATGAAATGATATTTTGAAGAAAATACGTAATTTCGCAAACTAATTGATTTAAAGGCATAAAATGAGTAAAAAGTTTAGAGAATATAAAGGATTGAACCTCACTAAAGTAGCAGAAGAAACTTTAGCGATATGGGAAGCAGAGAATATTTTCGAAAAAAGTATAGCTACGAGAGATGAAAATAAACCATTCGTATTTTTTGAAGGACCTCCTTCAGCAAATGGTTTACCAGGAATTCATCACGTAATGGCACGTGCTATAAAAGATATTTTTTGCCGTTATAAAACCTTACAAGGTTTTCAAGTTAAACGTAAAGCAGGGTGGGATACACACGGTTTGCCAATTGAATTAGGTGTTGAAAAAGAATTAGGAATTACCAAAGAAGATATAGGTAAAAAAATTACCGTTGAAGAATATAATGATGCTTGTAGAACAGCAGTAATGCGTTATACAGATATTTGGGAAGACTTAACACTTAAAATGGGACATTGGGTTGATATGGAAGATCCGTATGTAACTTACAAGCCAAAATACATGGAAACTGTTTGGTGGTTATTGTCTCAATTGTATAAAAAAGATTTGATTTATAAAGGATATACAATTCAACCATATTCACCAAAAGCTGGTACAGGATTAAGTTCTCACGAATTAAATCAGCCAGGAACTTATCAAGATGTTACTGACACTACTGCCGTTGCACAGTTTAAAGCGGTTAAAAGTACGTTGCCAGATTTCCTTCAAGAAATAGACGGCGACATTCACTTTTTAGCTTGGACAACAACACCTTGGACATTGCCTTCAAATACAGCACTTACTGTTGGAAAGAAAATTGAATATGTTGTTGTAAAATCTTTTAATCAATATACGTTTGAACCTATTCAAGTAATTTTAGCTAAGAATTTAGTAGGAAAACAATTTTCAAAAAAATTCTTCGCAGTTGAAAATGAAGCGCAACTTTCTGAATACAAAGAGAACGATAAAAAAATTCCATTTATAGTTGTTAAAGAATTCAAAGGGGTTGATATTTTAGAAGCTAAATACGAGCAATTATTACCGTTTGTACTTCCATATCAAAATCCTGAAAATGCTTTTAGAGTTATTGCAGGTGATTTTGTAACTACTGAAGATGGTACAGGAATTGTACACACTGCTCCAACTTTTGGTGCAGATGATGCGATGGTTGCGAAACAAGCAACACCTGAAGTTCCACCAATGTTAGTTTTGGATGATAATGGTAATCCGGTTCCGTTGGTAGATTTACAAGGAAAGTTCACCAAACATATGGGTGAATATGCAGGGAAATATGTTAAGAACGAATATTATGCTGAAGGTGAAGCTCCACAGCGTTCACTTGATGTTGAAATTTCTATTCAATTAAAAGAAGAAAATAAAGCTTTTCACGTAGAAAAGTATCGCCATAGTTATCCGCATTGTTGGAGAACAGATAAACCAATTTTATATTATCCATTAGATTCTTGGTTTGTAAAAGTTACAGACAAACGTGATAGAATGTTTGATTTAAACGATACTATTAACTGGAAACCAAAATCAACCGGAGAAGGTAGATTTGGAAACTGGTTAAAAAATGCCAATGATTGGAATTTATCGCGTTCACGTTATTGGGGAATTCCATTGCCAATTTGGAGAACAGAAGATGGTACAGAGGAAATTATGATTGGCTCTGTTGAAGAGTTAAAAGATGAAATGAAAAAATCTGTTGAAGCAGGTTTTTTAGAAGCTGATATTTTTACCGATTTTGAAGTTGGTAATATGAGTGATGAGAATTATGATAAAATTGATTTACATAAAAATATAGTTGATGTAGTTACATTAGTTTCTCCAAAAGGACAACAAATGAAACGAGAATCAGATTTAATTGATGTTTGGTTTGATTCAGGTTCAATGCCGTATGCACAATGGCATTATCCGTTTGAGAATAAAGAATTAATTGACGAGAAAAAATTCTATCCAGCTGATTTTATTGCTGAAGGAGTTGACCAAACTCGTGGTTGGTTTTATACATTACACGCAATTGGAACCATGGTTTTTGATTCGGTTGCTTATAAAAATGTAGTGTCTAACGGTTTGGTGTTAGACAAAGAAGGTAAAAAAATGTCGAAACGTTTAGGAAACGCTGTTGATCCGTTTAAAACAATGGAAAAGTATGGCGCAGATGCTACACGTTGGTATATGATTTCAAATGCAAATCCGTGGGATAATTTAAAATTTGATATTGAAGGGATTGATGAGGTTCGTAGAAAATTTTTCGGAACATTATACAATACCTATTCATTCTTTTCATTATATGCCAATTTAGATGGTTTTACCTATGCTGAAGATGAAATTGCAATTGAAGAAAGACCGGAAATTGACCGTTGGGTTTTATCAGAATTAAATACATTGGTTAAAAATGTAGAGAAATTTTATGAAGAATATGAACCAACCAAAGCAGCTAGAGCAATTCAAGATTTTGTTTCAGAATATGTTAGTAACTGGTTTGTTCGTTTAAGTAGAAGACGTTTTTGGAAAGGAGAATATGGACAAGATAAAATTTCAGCGTATCAAACATTATATACTTGTATGGTTACGGTTGCAAAATTAGCTTCGCCAATTGCACCATTTTTTATGGATAATTTGTATAAAGATTTAACAACTATTTCAGGAAAAGAAAATTTTGAATCTATACATTTGGGAACATTTCCAACTTGTGATGAAAGTTTGATTGATAGTAAGTTAGAGCATAAAATGCAACAAGCTCAAAAAATTTCATCAATGGTACTATCATTACGTAAAAAAGAAATGATAAAAGTTCGTCAGCCATTACAGCGAATTATGATTCCTATTTTAGATGAAAATGATAGAGAGGAGATTTTAGCTGTTGAAAACTTAATAAAATCGGAAGTGAATGTGAAGGAAATTGAGTTGATTGACGATGCTTCAGGTATTTTGGTAAAAACAATAAAGCCTAATTTTAAAGTGCTTGGGCCTAGGTTTGGAAAAGATATGAGGTTTGTGGCACAGGCAATTCAAAATTTAACACAAGACGACATTTCAACTGTTGAAAAACAAGGTGAAATTTCATTAAAAGTAAATGAAAATGTTGTATTTTTAGAACTTAATGAAGTAGAAATTTCATCACAAGATATTGAAGGTTGGTTAGTTGCTAATCAAGGAAATTTAACAGTAGCTTTAGATGTAACAATTACTGATGAATTACGTAAAGAAGGAAATGCAAGAGAGTTGGTAAACAGAGTACAGAACCTTCGTAAAGAATCTGGTTTAGATGTAACAGATAAAATAAAATTGATTATTCAAAAAAATGATATATTAGAGCAGTCAATTTTTGCAAATGAACAATATATAAAATCTGAAACGTTAACAAAAGAACTAGTGTTTGAAGAAATAGTAGAAAAAGGCACAGAAATTGCTTTTGACGATGTAAACACTAAAATATTAATACAAAAAATGTGAGCTTATGAACGAAAATAATAGATATTCAGACATAGATTTAGCTGAATTTAAAGAGCTAATTTTAAATAAAATTAATTATGCTGAAGAAGATTTAGCATTGATTAAAAGTGCTTTTAAAAACGATAGTAATAACGGTACAGATGATACTTCACCTACATTTAAAGCTTTTGAGGAAGGCTCTGAAACCATGTCTAAAGAAGCAAATGTTGCTTTAGCAATTCGTCAAGAAAAATTTATTAGAGATTTAAAAAATGCTTTAGTTCGTATTGAAAATAAAACATACGGTATTTGTCGTGTTACAGGAAAATTAATTATGAAAGAACGATTAAAGTTGGTTCCACACGCAACATTAAGTATTGAAGCAAAAAATATGCAGTAATAATTTTAAATTTATTAATAAAAATATCTTAAAATTAAGGTTTTAAGATATTTTTATTTTTTATATCATTCCCAAAATCTTCTCAATTGAAAAAAGCCATATTTATTATATTTATAGTATTATTAATTGATCAAATTAGTAAAGTTTACATTAAAACTAATTTTTTCTATGGAGAAGAAGTGGTTGTTTTTGATTGGTTTCGTATCCATTTTATTGAAAATAACGGAATGGCTTGGGGTGCTGAATTTGGTGGAAAATCAGGTAAATTATTTTTAACAATTTTTAGATTATTTGCAATTACAGGGATTGGATATTGGTTATTTACTTCAATTAAAAAGAATGCACATAACGTATTAATAGTTGCTGTTTCCTTAATTTTTGCTGGTGCAATGGGAAATATTATTGATTCTGTTTTTTATGGAGTGGTTTTTAATACACCTGGAGGTCATGAAATTGCAGCATTATTTTCTGAACAAGCAAAAGGAACATTATTTTTTGGAAAAGTTGTAGACATGCTTTATTTCCCTATTTGGAGTGGCGATTTACCAAGTTGGATTCCTTATTTTGGTGGAAAATCTTTTACTTTTTTTAATGCTATTTTTAATGTTGCTGATACTGCAATTTCTACAGGTGTTGGAATCTTAATATTTTTTAATAAAAAAGCATTTCCAAAAGTTGAAGAGTAAAGAGAACTTATTGTCTAATTTCATTTAACTTTAAAACTAATTCACCTTTTATCAATTCATCAGTACTATTTAATGGTAACAGGTGAGCGTGCATTAAATTTATAGACTCTAAAGGATCAGTACTTAAATTATATAATTTCTCCGTTCCATCTTCAAAAAGAAGGTATTTATGTGTTTTGTTTCTAATGGTATAATCAGAATTTCCTACTCCACTTCCTGTTTCAGCATATACATAATCTCTAAAGGTTTCATTATGATTAGAAAGTAATTCTTTAAAGTTTTGACTGTCATTTATTTTATCAACATTAACACCTGCAATATTTGCAATTGTAGCAAATAAATCGGTTGTGTTAATAAGTGCATCTTCAGTTATATTAAATCGGTTTACACCTTTTCCAGAAATTATCATTGGCACGTTAATTCCTCCTTGATATAAGGACCCTTTTGTTCTTAACGAATTGTATTCTTGAGCTACTTGCTGAGGTGTTCCATTATCACCAATAAAAATAATAATAGTATTCTCTTTTTCTTCTTCGCTGAGAGAACTTATAAGTCTTCCCATTTCTGAATCCATTGCTTCTAACATCGCCATATAATAAGGTAATGGATTGGCTTCAATACTTGCATCATTAGTTGGAAGTGCGCCTTGAGAATGTAATTCATTTGGGGGTAAATGAAAAGGTGTATGAGGAGCATTATAGGCCAACCATAAAAACCATGGTTGTGTTTGATTTTCGACCCAATTAATTGCTAAATCGGTAATTTTTGTTGTTGAATATTCAGTAGAATTAGTTGTTATGTTATTTTCAGATAGATTCCAATCCCAATATGATGATACTCCACCGGTTAACAAACCTGCATAATAATTTATGCCCATATTTGTTGGATGATTTGTATTTTCTGATAAATGCCATTTTCCAATTACAGCTTGGTTATATGTTGCACCTAAATTATTATCTAAATATTGTTGAATTGAAGTTTCAGAAGTTGAAAGTTCATCACCAACCTTTAAAACATCTGTTCTAAATCCGTATTTTCCAGTAATAATACTTGATCGTGTTGGAGAGCAAGTAGGGTTAGACCAAACATTATTAAACCTAACACCACTATTAATCATACTTTCCAGATTTGGCATTGTTGGTTTTGTAATTCCTAAATCATAACCAGGACAAGCGTCTAAACCCATATCATCAGCAATAACTAGTAGAATGTTTGGCTTATTATTTGCTTCAGGGGTTTCTATTATAATATCATCTTCTAGTTGAATATTATTTTCTTTACTACATGAAACTAATATAATTACAAATAGTAATATCATACTTATTTTAAAAATCTTCATAATATTTATTCTATTGATCTAACACATCTAACATAGTTGTATACATACCGAACATCACCTTGCGGACCAAAAAACTGAGGATAATCATTTATGTTTCCACTTTTCGGGTCGCTACGTTGGCAGCCAGTTCCGTGAACATCCATTAAAGTTCCATTCATTTTCCCTTGCCCTTCTCCAAAAGCAATATAAACGGCACCTGCATATGGGTTTATTCCATCTAAATGAGTTGTGCTAGTCCAAAAATAAGGATATTGACCTGAATTTCCATCTGGATCGTTAATTAAAGTGGTATCAAAAATGGGGTTAATTGCTGGTGAATTTGTTGTTTGCGGACTTCTAGTATAATCAACCAAACTTTGTAATTCTTTTGCGTTTGGTAATCTCCAATCACTTTTACCTCCTAAATCTAAATTTTCAGCATATGCTAGTGCGTTTTCCCAATCTTTAGCTACACCATCATCAGCTTTTTGCCATATAAGTCTGGTTGCTTCATCTGTAATAGTACCATTACTATTATCAGTAAAATTATTTATTCCATAATTAGTATTTCCTCTTACCATTCTAAAATACATTGTTTTCGCTTCGTTTTGGTTTGCCGGATTGTATTTTGGGTAGCCTTTAATTCTTCCATCAACAAAATTTACACCAAAAACAGTTTCGTCACCATTCATTGTATATCCAACATATTGAGTTGAAGACCATGTTTGCGCATCAATTTCTCGTTCACCTATTGAAGTATTACCAAGCGGTTGATTAAAATAATTGGTATCAATAAATGGAAGTATAGCTGATTCTCCTTGAACACTTCCTGTAAATACAATTAAAGAATACAATTCTTTAATTGTAGGAACTCTCCAATCTAAGTAATTTCCTAAAGTTGAAGATGATGCTTTGTTAAAAGCTTCATCATAAGTAATTTTTGTTCCCATATCTTGCTCCCAAATTAAGCCTGTTACATTATCTGTAATAGTTCCATCTCCATTATTTGTATATGAATGTTGATTGCTTTGGTAAGTTGCGTCTTGCCCAAAAAAAGCTTCTCCTAAAGTTGGTGAAGAAATAATTGCGGTGTTATTGTAAAAATCGGTAACACCTGTATCAACTATTGGATAGTTGCTTTCAGTTGTTAAAATATCAATTGTAGTAATTTCAGTTATTGTAGTGTCAGTTGCATTATTACAAGATACAATTAACAATAGATTTAAAATAAGATAGCGAACTTCTTTCATTACATTAAAATTTTGATGGATATAAAATAAGACTTAAAAATTATCGATTGGTTTAAAATTTGGAAAATAATTTTTTAATCGTACATTTGCGATGAACTTATGAAAAGAACAATTCAAGATATTAATTATTTAGAAGAAACTGAAAATTTGGCAAAATTTGCAAAAGCTTTAGGACATCCAACTCGAATTAAAATTTTAAACTATTTAGAAAACCAAAGTTGTTGTTATACGGGTGATTTGATAGAGATGTTGCCGTTGGCACAATCAACAATATCACAACATTTAAAAGAATTAAAAAATGCGGGTTTAATTAAAGGTGAAGTTTCACCTCCCAAAATTAAATACTGTATTCATCAAGAAAATTGGAAAAAAGCAAAAATGTTGTTTGCTGTTTTTTTTGAAAAACATGCTGTAAAAACATCTTGTAAATAAAAAAATTAATTAAATCTATCGTTTATTGGCGATAATAAATATAAAAAATGAAAACAATAAAAATATTAGGAACAGGCTGCCCAAATTGTGTAACAACAGAAAAAATTGTTACTGAAGTTGTAAATGAATTAGCAATTGAAGCAACTATAGTTAAAGTTACAGATATTCAAGAAATTATGGCGTATGATATTATGAGTACACCAGCTGTTGTGATAGATGAACAAGTTGTAATAAAAGGTAGAGTGCCTTCAAAAGAAGAAGTAAAACTACTGTTAGTAGATAATTTTGCTAATAATGCATGTTGCTCTGATGAAAACATGGATGCTACTTGCTGTGAACCAACTTCAGAAAACACTTCAGATGCTTGTTGCGATCCTAGCTCAGATTGTTGTTAAAAAATATTCATAATCTCTCAATCTCAAATTTTTTGACATGAAAAAAAGACTAAAATTATTAGATAGGTTTTTAACGCTTTGGATTTTTTTGGCAATGGCTATAGGTGTAAGTCTAGGTTATTTCTTCCCTCAAATGGCAAGTGTAACAGATTCGTTATCAGTAGGAACTACAAATATTCCCTTAGCAATTGGGTTAATATTAATGATGTATCCACCATTGGCAAAAGTAGATTACAGTTTAATTCCAATAGTTTTTAAAGACACAAAATTAATGTCCATGTCTTTATTTTTAAATTGGATTGTGGGTCCGGTTTTAATGTTTGTATTAGCAATTATATTTTTAAGAGATGAACCAGGATATATGTCTGGTTTAATTTTAATTGGCTTGGCGCGTTGTATTGCAATGGTAATTGTTTGGAACGATTTAGCAGGCGCAAGTAGAGAATATGGCGCTACATTAATAGCGTTAAACAGTGTTTTTCAAATTATTACCTATAGTTTTTATGCATGGTTATTTATTACGGTACTTCCAAATTATTTGGGATTAGATAGTTTTGATGTTGATATTTCAGTTTGGGAAGTTGCTAAAAGCGTTCTAATTTATTTAGGAATTCCTTTTGCTGCAGGTTTTTTAAGTAGAAAATACTTAGTAAAATATAAAGGCTCAACTTGGTATAATACAAAATTTATTCCGTTTATTTCACCAATTACATTAATTGCTTTATTAGCAACTATTGTTTTAATGTTTAGTTTAAAAGGCGATTTAATTGTTGAAATTCCGTTTGATGTTTTAAAAATTGCAGTGCCATTAGTTATCTACTTTGTGTTGATGTTCTTTGTAAGTTTCTTTGTAGGAAAAGCAATGAATATAGATTATAAACGTAATGCAGCTGTTGCTTTTACAGCAACTGGTAACAATTTTGAATTGGCAATTGCAGTTGCTATTGCAGTTTTTGGCTTAAATTCTCAACAAGCATTTACGGGTGTAATTGGACCTTTGGTTGAGGTTCCGGTTTTAATACTTTTAGTAAAAGTTTCATTATGGCTGAAGAGAAAATATTATCCTAAAGCAGTATAAAATGGAAAAAACAAAAATCTTATTTACAGTAATTATTTTAGCTTTCACAACTTCCGCAAAAGCGCAAGAATTAAAATTAGAAGATTATTTATTGAATTATGATTACGAATCTCGTATTGAGATGAAAATGCAAAGCAAAAATTTAATTCAATTGTTAAAAGATAATGAAGCGCAACTTGTTGATATTCGTTTTGAAGAAGAATATCAATCTTGGAATATGCCAATTGCAATTAATATTCCTTTAGCTGATTTACCAAACAATCTTGAGAAATTAGATAAATCAAAATTAATAGTTACTGCGTGCCCGCATAAAGATAGGGCAATTATAGCTATGATTTATCTTAAAACTAAAGGGTACGAAGTGAAATATCTAACGGATGGTTTATTAGGTTTAGCAGGTAATTTACGAGGTGATAATGCATATGATTTTATTAAAAGATAATTAGTATTTAAATAGAATGTTCGACTGGATTCAACAAATAGCAGATTGGTTAGTTTTTGATATTTTCAACTTAAAGGAAGGAAATCATTTAGCTGAAGCGTTAAATTTTTTCATTTATGATAGTGTGAAAATTTTATTGCTAGTTTTTATAATTATCTTTTTTATGGGAATAGTAAACAGTTATTTTCCTGTTGAAAAGGTTAGAAATTACTTATCTCGCAAAAAATTATACGGTTTTGAATATTTAATGTCTTCATTATTTGGAGTGGTTACACCATTTTGTTCTTGTTCATCAGTGCCATTATTTATTGGTTTTGTAAAAGGTGGAATTCCTTTAGGTGTTACTTTTTCGTTTTTAATTACATCTCCTTTGGTAAATGAAGTTGCTATCGGGTTATTTATAGGTCTTTTTGGTGTAAAAACAACGGTAATTTATGTTGTGAGTGGTATTTTATTAGGAACTATTTCAGGAATCATTCTTCAAAAATTAAAATTAGAGAAATATTTAACACCTTGGGTACAACAAGTACTTGAAAAATCTCAAAAAGAAACAGAGGAATTTGAAGCAACATCTTTTCCTTTTAAAGATAGATTACCTTCAATTTGGATAGATACTAAGACTATTTTAAAAGGAATTTTACCTTATGTAATTATTGGTATTGCAATTGGTGGTATTATGCATGGATATATTCCCGAAGGTTTTTTTGAACAATATTTAAGTAAAGACAATTGGTTTGCAGTACCAATTGCAACCATTTTAGCAGTTCCAATGTATTCAAACGCTTCAGGAATTTTACCTGTGGTACAAGTATTAGTAGCAAAAGGAATTCCATTAGGAACAGCCATTGCATTTATGATGGGTGTAGTAGGACTTTCATTACCTGAAGCAATGCTCTTAAAAAAGGTAATGACCTTTAAATTAATTGGAATTTTCTTTGGAGTAGTAACACTCTGCATTATAATTTCAGGATATATATATAATATAATTTTTTAACAAACTAAATTTTTAATAATGAAACAACTTAGTATTTTAGTAATAATGGTAGTTAGTGTAGTACTATTTTCTTGTAAAGAAAAAGTAGCTACAGAAAAATCAATTAGTGAAAAAGTAGCGAATAAAATTGAGGTGATTGATTTTCACTCAACGCACAGGTGTATGACTTGTAACGCTATTGAATCAAGTACAAAATATACATTAGATACTTATTTTTCAGAAGAATTAAAAAATGAAAGTATTACTCTTCAAATTGTAAATGTTGATGATGAGAAAAATTACAAACTTGCTGAAAAATTTGAAGCAACAGGAACAGCATTATTTTTAAATGTAATTGTTGACGGAAAAGAAACTCAAATTGATTTAACTGAATTTGCTTTTATGAATGGAAACGATCAAGAAAAGTTTTCAAACGAGTTAAAAGTAACATTAGAAACGGAGTTAAAAAAAGTATAAGTGGAGTATTTACAGGCACTTCTAGAAAATTATAACATACCAATTTTATCAGCTTTTGTATTAGGGTTAATGACATCAATTAGCCCTTGTCCACTGGCTACAAATATTACAGCAACGGCTTTTATCTCAAAAAATATCACAAATAAAAAGGTGGTGTTTTTAAGCGGAGTGGTTTACTCTTTAGGAAGAGCTTTTAGCTATACAGCTATTGGTTTAATTTTGTTTTTTGGAGCAAGTAAGTTTCATGTTGGGCGTTTTTTTCAGCAAAATGGAGAAAAGTTTTTAGGTCCGTTATTAATAATTGTAGGTTTAATTATGTTGAATGTAATTAGACTTAATTTTTTAGGAAAATCTAATTTCACAGAAAAACTAACCGAAAAATTAAAAGGAAAGGGTTTATTAGGCTCTTTTTTAATAGGTGTTATTTTTGCTTTGGCTTTTTGTCCGTATAGTGGTGCTTTATATTTTGGAATGTTAATTCCAATGACAATTTCAAGTGTAGATGGTTTGTATTTGCCAATTGTTTTTGCTTTTGGAACAGGACTTCCAGTTATTTTGTTTACATATTTGCTAGCATTTGCAGCAGGTAGTGTAGGTGTTTTTTACAATAAAATAGCTAAAACAGAGAAGGTTATGAGAATAATTACAGGTATTGTTTTTGTGTTTACAGGAGTTTATTATGTGTTGATTTTTGCAGAACTCTTATAATTTGTTAAATTAGCAAAAAAATAAAAATTCATGAAAATATTTGACGACATTAAAAATAAACCACTTGAAACTAAAATTTTGTTTGTGGTAGTTATTATTGCCTTAATATTTTACTCAACTGTTATTACTTAATAGTAAAAAAAGCAAATAATACTTAGAATAAAAAATACTCATTTAAAATGAGTATTTTTCGTATAATTTAAGTTTTTAAACCTCTTTTAATTCATCAATAAATTTTGAAAGGTCATCAATTTCTACATGATCCATCATAATTACTTTATACCAATTATTATCACCATTATGTGTTTCAGGAACTAAGCCATATTTTTGAGCTAATTCTGCAGGAACATACTTAGATTTTAAAGTAACAATATTCATAAAGGGATCTCTAAAATATTCAATATCAAGTTTGTTTAATTGCTTACAAAACCATTCAGTTCGTAATAAAAGTGTATTAATTTTCTCGAACCAACCATAATAACCGTAGCTAAATAATATCATCCAAACAGCAATTGCATTTGCGCCTGAACGGCTACCAACCATAGTTAAATCCATCCCATCAACATATTGAGCTTCTTTGGTTAATACATTTTCAATTAAACCTTTTCTACATAAAAACACACCTGTTCCGTAAGGCGCTTGTAGCATTTTATGAGCATCAATGGTAATAGATGAAATATGTGGATTTTGAAAGTTAATAGTTGATTTTTTGTTAGAAATTGGATAAATAAATCCACCAAAAGCCCCATCAACATGTATTTTGAACTCTACGTTATGTTTGGTTAAAATATTAGCATACACATCAGGATTATCTACAGATCCAAACATAGTTGTTGCCATATTTGAAATAACCATAAAGTACTTTTTACCATCAGAAATTAGATGTTGTACAATTAAATCCAATTCTTCAGTAATTATCTCTCTTGAATTAAATTCAACCGGAATACTAACAGCATCAACACTTAATAAATTTGAACCTTTATGAACTGAATAATGCGTATCTTCAGATGATAAAATGACCATTTCATCTAAAGTTGCATTAAAATCTTTTTTGAAAAGATTTCTATAAATCCATAAAGCTTGCATATTTGCTTCAGTACCACCAGTAGCAATATAACCGTCATATTCATTTTCTTCAGCTTTAAAAATATCAACAGCCAGCACTCTAATTACTTCTTTTTCTAATTCTTGGGAACCTTTAAAAGCCTCTTCAGATTTTCCGGTTGTGTGGCAGCCAATATTATTAGGATTTTGAATAAAGGATTTAAGTAGTGGAGAATCATTTAAAAAAGCACCACTTGTATTAAACACGTTTGCGTCTAATTTAGAAACAGGATATCCTAAAGATTTACTTTCTTCAAAATCAATATTAGATTCTAAAGCTTCATCTATTCTTTTAATCAATTTTTCTTTCGAATATTTTTTCCAGTACTTCATTTGTTTCTAATTTTAGATTATTCGTAAAAAAATCATTTTAAAATGATAATTTTTAAATATTCCGCAAAAATACACTTTTTTAAATGGTAATAGTGCTTAAAATTCAATCTGTTAAAAGAAACGATTGATTCAATAAAAAATAGTAATTTTAATTTTTAAAATAACTTATTTTTTGGAGTTAGAAATTCAAATAAAAACCTTACCAACGTTACCCGGTGTTTATCAATATTATGATAAAAATGGGACTATTTTGTATGTTGGAAAAGCTAAGAATCTAAAAAAAAGAGTTTCATCATATTTTACCAAAAACCACGAGTATGGTAAAACAAAAATATTAGTAAAAAAAATTGTAGATATTAAGCACATTGTTGTTGATACTGAAACCGACGCGTTGTTGTTAGAAAATAATTTGATTAAAAAATACCAGCCACGTTACAATGTGCTATTAAAAGATGATAAAACGTACCCTTGGATTTGTATTAAAAAAGAACGATTTTCAAGAGTGTTTTTAACTAGAAATGTAATAAAAGATGGTTCAGAATATTTTGGACCTTATACTTCAGTTAGAACAGCAAAAGCATTGTTAGATTTAATTAAAGAGTTGTATTTGTTGCGTAGTTGTAATTACGATTTAAGTGAAAAAAATATTGAAGCTCAAAAATATAAAGTGTGTTTAGATTTTCATATTGGAAATTGTAAAGGAGGTTGTGAAGGTTTGCAAACTGAAATAAATTATAGCGAAGATATTGGAGCAATCAGAAATATTATAAAAGGTAATTTTAAAGAATCTTTAAAGTTATTTGAAGAGTTAATGATGCGATATGCGAGCGAAATGGAGTTTGAAGAAGCGCAAAAAATTAAAGAAAAAATAGCATTGTTAGCAAATTATCAAGTAAAATCAACAGTTGTAAATCCGTCAATAACAAATGTTGATGTTTTTTCAATTATTTCTGATGAAAGTTACTGTTATGTAAATTTTTTTAAAATTAGTAACGGAGCAATTATTCAATCCTATACAACTGAAATTAAAAAGAAATTAGACGAAACAGATAAAGAGTTACTTGAGCTAACAATTGTTGAAATTAGACAACGATTCAATTCACAATCTAAAGAAATTTATGTGCCTTTTGAAGTAGATTTAGGAGAAAATCTAAAAGTAACAATTCCTAAACTTGGAGATAAGAAACGAATTGTAGATTTGAGCCTTAGAAACGCAAAATATTATAGGCAAGAACGTTTCAAACAAATTAAAATAGTTGATCCTGATAGACATGTAAATAGAATTATGGCACAAATGCAGAAAGATTTACGACTAACTGTTGAGCCAAGACATATTGAATGTTTTGATAATTCAAATATACAGGGAACAAATCCGGTTGCAGCTTGTGTGGTTTTTAAAAATGGGAAGCCAAGTAAAAAGGATTATAGAAATTTTAACATTAAAACTGTTGAAGGCCCCGATGATTTTGCCTCTATGGAAGAAGTTGTTTTTAGACGCTATAAACGTTTGCAAGATGAAGGTCAGGATTTGCCACAATTAATTGTAATTGATGGTGGCAAAGGACAATTATCAGCTTCATTAAAAAGTTTAGATGTGTTAGGATTAAGAAATAAAATTGCCATAATTGGTATTGCTAAGCGGTTGGAAGAAATCTATTATCCGGGAGATTCAGTACCTATGTATTTAGATAAAACATCAGAAAGTTTGAAAATTATTCAGCAATTGCGAAATGAAGCACACAGGTTTAGTATAACACACCATAGAAATAAACGAAGTAAAGGTGCGCTAACAAATGAGTTGGAACAAATTTCAGGAATTGGTAAGCAAACTGTTGTATCTTTATTGAAGCATTTTAAATCAGTTAAAAGAATTAAGATAGCATCTTTAGCGGAAATTGAGAGTATAATTGGTAAAAATAGAGCCACAATAATTTATGATTATTTACAAAAAAAATAATATGCAAAAGATTTTAATATTAGCCTTTATATGTTCTGTAAATCTTGTTTTTTCACAAGAAATTACAGAAAAAGAAGATATTAAAGTTGGGTTAGTGCTTAGTGGAGGTGGCGCTAAAGGATTGGCTCATGTAGCAGCTATTAAGGTAATTGAAGAAGCAGGTATACGCATAGATTATGTTGGAGGTACAAGTATGGGTGCAATTATTGCGTCATTATATGCTTCAGGATATAATGCAAATCAGTTAGATTCAATTATTAAATCTATAGATTTTTACAAGCTTTTAACAAACGATTTACCACGTAAATCAAAACCATTTTACGAAAAAGAAAGCGGTGAAAAATATGCATTAACCTTACCAATAAATAATAAAAAAGTTGGAATTCCAACGGCATTATCCGAAGGTCAAAATGTATTAAACTTGCTAACAAGACTAACACAGCACGTTAATAATATTAATAATTTTAATAAATTACCAATACCATTTGTATGTGTTGCTACAAATTTAGAAACTGGTAAACAAGAAATTTTAAATAAAGGATTTTTACCTGAAGCAGTGAAAGCTAGCGGTTCGTTTCCAACATTATTAGCCCCAGTAGAGATAGATGGTAAATTATTAACCGATGGTGGAATTGTAAATAATTTTCCTGTTGAAGAAGTAAAAGCAATGGGAGCTGATATAATTATAGGTATAGATATTCAAGGAGGGTTAGAAAGTAAAGAGGAATTAAATTCAGCAGTAAGAATTTTAGATCAAATTGTAGGTTTTCAGATGTATAAAAATTCAGATGCTAAATATAATAAAGTAGATGTATTAATTCAACCTAAAGTAGACACTTATAATGTTGTTTCTTTCGATAAAATAGAAGAAATAATGTTGGAAGGAGATAGAGCTTCACGTGAAAAATTTAACGAATTAAAAAACTTAGCCAATCGCCAAATTAAAAAAGAAACCAAAAAAGTAAATACAAACAGTTATCAAAAATTTCACATTGATAGAATTGAGATTGAAGGGAATAAATATTATACAAGAGCTTATATTTTAGGAAAACTTAATTTAAAGAAAAAAGATACCACAAGTTATAAGATGCTTATTGAAAGTATAAATAATTTATCGGCTACTGGAAATTTTGAAAGTGTACAATATAAAATTGTAGATAATAATGATGGTAGCGTTGTAAAATTTAAAGTAAAAGAACATAAGATTTCAAATTTTTTAAAATTAGGAGTGCATTATGATGATTTTTATAAAACAGGTATTTTATTAAACACAACATTCAAGCACATCTTATTTAAAAATGATGTTGTAGCTGCAGATGTTATTTTAGGAGATAACATTCGTTATAATTTTAATTATTTTATTGATAATGGTTTTTATTGGAGTTTTGGACTAAAATCTAGATTTAATAGCTTTAATTCTGATGTGAATTTTGAAGATGGAACTATTAATAAAATTAATTTAGAATATGAAGACTTTACAAATCAAGCTTATTTTCAAACAGTATTTAATAGAAAATTTGCTATAGGTGTTGGGTTAGAGCATAAATCTATAAAAGCATATACAGAAACAATTACATCGCTTGAATATGAGCAGCTTACAGTTAATGAAGAGAGATTGTATTTTGATAAATCTGGATATTTAAATTTAATAGGTTACTTAAAAATTGATACTTATGATAAAAAGTATTTTCAGAAGAAAGGATTTTATTTAAATGCAGATTTTAGATGGTATTTAAGTTCATCAGATTATAATAAAAACTTTGTTTCGTTTTCTCAATTAAAAGGAAAATTAGGTGTGGCTCATACGTTTTTCAATAAATTAACAACTCATTTTAATTCAGAAGCAGGTATTACTATTGGAGATAATGATAATAGAGTTTTAGATTATAATGTTGGTGGTTATGGTGAAAATTATATCAATAACTTTACACCTTTATTTGGGTACGATTTTGCTGAATTGAGTGCTAATTCATTTTTAAAATCAGCATTAACAATTAGATATGAGTTTTTACCTAAAAACTATTTTTCAGTTACTGCAAATTATGCAAGGGTAGAACGTGATTTATTTAATGAAGGAAGAATTTTTGACAACACCAAATCTGGTTATATGGCTGGGTATGGTTTAGATACTTTTTTGGGACCTGTAGAAATTAATTATTCGTGGTCTCCAGATCATAATTTGAAATATTGGTATTTTAACGTTGGGTATTGGTTTTAAAAAAAGCCCTGCATAAAATGCAGGACTTTTAGATATTGTAAATGCCTTATTTAATAATTTCGCCTTTACTATTGGTAAAGTCAAATCTTAAATATTGGTATGCATCTCTAGGTAAAATTTTAATCCACTTTTTATGTTTTGCAAACCATCGTTGCTGAATTGATGGAATTCCCTTTTTTAAATAAGCAGCAATAAAAGGATGTACATTTAATACAATCTTTTTATTCTTTTTTGAAGCTATGTGCTTATTAAGTTCAGCGTTAATTGTATCTAATAATACAATTGGAGCTTCAACTTCTCCAGAGCCGCTAGGATTAGGCTCTTGAGTTTTAATCACCATTTCTGGTCGTACTCTTTGTCTTGTAATTTGAATTAATCCAAACTTAGTTGGAGGTAATATTTTGTGTTTAGTTCTATCAAATGCCATTTCAGCCTTTAAATGATCATAGAGTTTTTGTCTATGTTCAGCTGTGTGCATATCAATAAAATCAACAACAATAATTCCTCCCATATCACGTAATTGCAATTGCCTGGCAACTTCTGAAGCTGAAATTAAATTTACTTCAAGTGCAGTATCTGCTTGTGATAACGCTTTGTTTGATCTATTCCCACTGTTTACATCAATAACATGAAGTGCTTCAGTGTGTTCAATTACCAAATAAGCTCCTTTGCTCATTGAAACTGTTTTTCCAAATGATGTTTTTATTTGACGTTCAATTCCATATTTTTCAAATATTGGAACTGTAGATTCATAAAGTTTTACAATAGACTCTTTTTTAGGAGCAATTTCTTGTAAATATTCTTTAATTTCTAAAAATAAAACTTCATCATTTGTAACAATATTTGTAAAAGAATCATTAAATAAATCTCTTAAAATTGAAGAGGCTCTATTTAATTCGCTTAATACTTTTATAGGCGTTTGTTGTGTTTTAACGGATCTTACTTTTTTACACATAACCACCCAACGCTCTAATGAATTTTGTATGTCTCTATCAAGTTCTGCAACTTTTTTATTAACTGCTACAGTTCTAATAATTACTCCAAAACCTTTAGGCTTAATGCTTTTTACAAGTCTTTTTAAACGTTCTTTTTCTTGTAAATCGGTAATTTTTTGTGAAACCGATACTCTTTCAGAAAAAGGAACTAAAACCATATATCTACCAGCAATAGATATTTCTGAACTCATACGTGGTCCTTTAGTAGAAATTGGCTCTTTTACAATTTGCACTAATGAGTTTTGACCTGTTTTTAAAACATCAACAATACTTCCGTGTTTATCAATGTCTTTTTCTAGTTGAAAATTATTTAAAGTGTAATCTTTAATTTTACCTGTGCTAATACCTTTTATAAACTTATTTAATGATAATAATTGTGCTCCTAAATCTTGATAATGTAAAAAGCCGTCTTTTTCGTAACCTACGTTAACAAATGAGGCGTTTAAACCAGATAATACTTTTCCAATTCTGGCTAAAAAAATATCGCCAACTGAAAATTTATTACCGTTTGTTTCTTTATTTAGGGCTGTTAATTTACCATCTTTTAATAAGGCAAAATCAATATCAGAGGAGTTTGATCTAATAATTAATTCCGTTTTCACTCTGAATTGTTTTTATGTTTAAGCGTGTAAGCTTAAACTATTTATAATTAGTTTTTCCAGGATTCTATACCCAACAATATTTACAAATTAATTGTAAATATCTATTTCAATGAACTTTTTTTAAAATAAAGAAAAAGTAAGCTTAGCTTACTTTTTCTTTTTGTGTCTATTTGCTCTTGCTCTTTTTTTACGTTTATGAGTAGAGATTTTAGCTCTTTTTCTTTTTTTACCACTTGGCATAATAAAAGGATGTTTTTATGTTAATAAATATGTTGTGCCTACTTTACACTTACTTTGCTTTTTACACCTTCTACAAATACTTTTGCAGGTTTAAATGAAGGTATATTATGAGCAGGAATTTTAATAGTTGTATTTTTTGAAATGTTTCTTCCAGTTTTTTCAGCTCTTGTTTTAATTATAAAACTACCAAAACCTCTTAAGTAAACATTGTCACCTTTTTCTAAAGATACTTTTACCTCGTCCATAAACGCTTCAACTGTTGCTAAAACATCAGCCTTTTCTATTCCAGACTTATCTGAAATACTTGATACGATTTCTGCTTTCGTCATTTTTAATATTGTTATATATGTTATTATAAAATTAAGACGGCAAATATAGGATATATAAATCGATTTCAAAAAGTTAATTCACTAAAATTTAATCAATTAAAACTTGTATTATTGCATTTTACAAAAAAGCGATGAATTTTTCTAACAAGTTAATATTGTGGTATTTACAAAACAAAAGAGATTTGCCTTGGCGCTCAACTGTAAATCCATACATGATTTGGCTGTCTGAAATTATTCTTCAACAAACTAGAGTTGACCAAGGAACGGCTTATTATCATAAATTTGTTGAAAATTTTCCTACCGTAAATGACTTAGCTTTTGCTTCAGAAGAAGAAGTGCTTAAACTGTGGCAAGGTTTAGGATATTACTCTAGAGCTAGGAATTTACATTTTTCAGCACAATATATAATGAATGAACTTCATGGGGAATTTCCAACAACATATAATGAGCTACTTAAATTGAAAGGAGTTGGTGATTATACAGCTTCAGCAATTGCTTCAATTTGTTATAATGAAGCTACCGCTGTGGTTGATGGAAATGTGTATAGAGTGTTGGCTCGTTATTTTGGAATTTACACAGCTATTAATTCAACAAAAGGAATTAAAGAGTTTAAACAATTAGCTCAACAATTATTAGATGTAAAAGAATCAGGCACTCATAACCAAGCTGTGATGGAGTTTGGTGCTAAAATGTGCAAACCTCAAAATCCTAATTGTACTAGTTGTCCGCTAAATAATAGTTGTGTTGCATTGTCTAAAAAAACCATAAAAGAACTTCCTGTAAAAGAAAAGAAGATTAAAATTAAAAATAGATTTTTCAATTATTTAGTAATTGAGACTGAAGACAATAAAACTAAAATTGTAAAAAGAGAAAAAGGAATTTGGTTAAACTTATATGAATTTCCATTAATTGAAACCACTAATGAAATTGATGAACATAAACTTATTGAACATGAGTTATTTAATAAGCTGTTTGCAAAAACATCAACTACAGTTCAGTTATTTAATAAAGAAATAATGGTGCATAAACTATCGCATCAACATATTTATACGAGATTTTGGATTGTAAAAACCAAAACCTCGTCAAAATTTACACTTTCTTGGAACGAGATTGAAAAATATCCGGTATCTACACTCATAGATAATTTTTTAAATGAATATAAAAGCAACTACTATTTTTAGTACTTTTGGTATATAAATGAATAAATTATGGCTGGTACAATTAACAAGGTAATACTTATTGGACATTTAGGAGATGAAGTAAAGATGCATTATTTTGAAGGTGGAAATGCTATTGGTCGTTTTCCTATTGCTACAAATGAAACATATACCAATAAACAAACCGGTGAAAAGGTAACTACTACTGAGTGGCACAATATTGTTGTAAGAAATAAACTAGCTGAAATTTGCGAAAAATATTTAAGCAAAGGTGATAAAATTTACTGTGAAGGACGTATTAAAACACGCCAATGGGAAGATGAAACTGGAGCGAAAAGATATTCAACCGAAATTCATGTGGTTGATATGACGTTTTTAACTACTAAAAACGAATTAAATACACAGCCAAAGCCAGTTGTTAAAAAGTCTGAAGAATCACAAACTAAAGAGCAATCGGTTAACGATCCTGCTGAAGATGATTTGCCTTTTTAAGTTTAATTAAATGGAAATTAATTTGGATCCTGAACCCACGTTTTTACTAATTTTATTTATTAAAAGTATAGATTTTTGGCTTTTGTCAAGCATATTAATACTTGTTTTGTTGTTAATTTTATCTGCCTTAATATCAGGTGCTGAAGTTGCATTTTTCTCGTTAACTAAAGAAGATATAACAAAGGCTTCAGAATCTAAGTCTAACATTCAAAAAGTAGTGGTTTCGCTATTAAAAAATCCACAAAAATTATTAGCAACTATCCTCATTTCAAACAATTTTATAAATATTTTAATTGTTTTACTCTTCGCATATATTGGTAACACTGTGTTTAGTGAAATTACTTCCGAAGTATTAAAATTTGGTATTGAAATAGTTTTAGTTACTTTTTTAATTTTATTGTTTGGTGAAGTTTTACCTAAAGTGTACGCTACAAGAAATTCGTTAAAATTTGCTTCTTTTATGGCGTATCCGCTTAAAGTTTTAAATTCAGCATTAACAATTGTTAGTTCGCCATTAATGAGTTTAACCAATATTATTGAACATAGATTAGGGAAAAAGCAATCAAATTTATCTGTAGAAAAGTTATCTCAAGCATTAGAATTAACGTCAGATGAAGCTACAACTAAAGACGAGCAAAAAATATTAGAAGGTATTGTAAACTTTGGAAATACTGAAACAAGCCAAATTATGATTCCTAGAATAGATATTTTTGCACTTTCAACTACCGAGTTATACGAAGATGTTGTTGCAAAAATTGTTGAAAAAGGATTTTCTAGAAACCCAGTTTATAAAGAAAATATTGATGAAATTATTGGAGTTTTGTACGCAAAAGATTTATTACCACATTTAAATAAAAAAGATTTTAACTGGCAAAAACTAATTAGAGATCCCTATTTTGTTCCTGAAAACAAAAAGTTAGACGATTTATTAAAAGAATTTCAAGAAAAGAAAAACCATTTAGCAATTGTTGTTGATGAATACGGTGGTACAAGTGGAATTATTACTTTAGAAGATGTAATTGAAGAAATTGTAGGTGATATTAGTGATGAGTTTGACGATGAAGATGTATTGTTCTCTAAGTTAGATGCTAATAATTATTTATTTGAAGCAAAAACCAATTTAAAAGATTTTTATAAAATTTTAGACATAGAAAATTCAGAAATATTTGATGAAAACAAAGGAGAATCTGAAACAATTGCAGGTTTTATTTTAGAAGTTTGTGGTAGATTTCCTAAGGAAAATGAAATAATAAAGTTTCATAATTATTCGTTTAAAATTGAAGCAATGGATAAAAAACGTATCAAACAAGTAAAAATTACAATTCATAAATAATTAATAGCGTAAAATGAAAAACTTTGGTATTGTATTAATTATTACCGTTTTGTTAGTTGCTTGTAATGGTGAAACTTTACCAAAGCAAAAACCATATTTAAAATTACAATACCCATTAGCTTCATACAAAATAACCAATTCTAATTGTCCTTATAATTTTGAAGTTTCTAATTTGGCAACAGTTAATTTTAAAAATAATTGCTGGGCTACAGTTCAATATCCAAATTTAAAAGCAACAATTCATATAACCTACAGAGCTGTTGATAATAATTTAGAAGAAATTTTAAAAGAAGTAGAAAAACTAACTTTTGAACACACCGTAAAAGCCGATGTAATTAATGCTGTTCCGTATGAAAATTTAGAAAAAAAAGTATTTGGAAAACTGTATAATATTGAAGGAAATGTTGCAACCAATATACAATTTAGAGTAACAGATAGTGTTAAACATGTACTCTCAGGATCATTATATTTTTACGCAAAACCAAATTACGATTCAATAGTACCTGCAATAAAATACTTAGAAAAAGATATGATGCATTTGGTAGAAACTTTAGAATGGAAATAAATGTTAGCAAACAATTATAAGTACACAAAAATAATTAGAATCTGGTTGCTGGTTGGACTAATTATGTTAATCGGTCAAGTTATTCTTGGCGGTATTACTCGTTTAACTGGTTCAGGTCTTTCAATTACTCGTTGGGATATTATTACAGGTGTTATTCCGCCTTTAAATGCTGAACAATGGTTAAATGCTTTTGAATTGTATAAAAACACACCACAATTTCATAAAATAAATTCAACGTTTACAGTTCAAGATTTTAAATTTATTTATTTCTGGGAGTATTTTCACAGGCTTTGGGTACGATCATTAGGGTTTGTTTTTTTAATTCCATTTATACTATTTGTTTTAAAGAAACGAATAGATTTTTATTTGGTAAAACGCTTAGGTTTGGTGGTTTTTTTAACCATATTAACAGCTTCGGCAGGTTGGATAATGGTGCAAAGTGGTTTAATAAATAGACCTTGGGTAAATGCCTATAAACTAACAATTCATTTTGTGTTAGCATTATTAGTTATTGCAGCAATGGTTAAAACTATTGCAGATGTTTATGTATTTAAAAGTTATAAAAAAACACTAGAAAAACCAATTGTAGCAGTAGTTTTAGGAGTTACATTTTTACAGCTAATTTTTGCGGGTCTAATTGCTGGTATGAGAGCAGGATTGTATTATCCAACTTGGCCAGATATGAATGGAGAGTTTATACCTAGTGTATTGTTAAATTCTACACATTGGAATTGGGGAAATATGATAAATTATGATAGTTATTTATTTGCTCCTGCATTGATTCAATTTACACACAGAATTTTAGCATATGTGTTAGGCGGTTTAACTATTTATATGTTTTTTAAATTAAAAAATACTATTGAAAATAAATATAGAATTTGGTTAAACAGTTCGTTGGTTTTAGTTTTAATTCAAATTTTATTAGGAATACTTACAGTGTTAAATGTAAAAGGTAAAATACCATTGTTTTTAGGTGTAAGTCATCAATTATTTGGCTTGTTGTATTTTATAAGTTTATTATTTTTATTTTATGCACTTAGAAAAACTAAAATTTAAAAATAACTTTATTAAAGCATTTCTTTAATCCAAAAATTTTAAACTTTACTAATATAAAAGATAATTATAAAGTGCTATTTTTGTAAAAATATAATTTTATGACTGTTCATATTCTTGATGATAAAAACTCATTATTAAATAAATTTATTTCTGAAATTAGAGATGTAAACGTTCAAAAAGATTCTATGCGTTTTAGAAGAAATATTGAACGAATTGGTGAAATTTTAGCGTATGAAATAAGTCAATCTTTAGATTATCAAAATAAAGTAATAACAACTTCTTTAGGAACTAAAATTGTACCAGTACCTAAAAATGATATTGTTTTATGTTCAATTTTAAGAGCAGGATTGCCATTACATACAGGACTTTTAAACTATTTTGATGATGCTGAAAATGCATTTATTTCAGCCTATAGAAAACATATAAATGAAACTGAATTTGAAATTAAAGTAGAGTATTTTGCATCGCCAAGTTTAGAAGGTAAAACCTTAATTTTAGCCGACCCAATGCTTGCAACTGGCCAATCTATTGTAAGTGTTTATGAAGGGTTAAAAAACCATGGAACACCTAAAAAAATAATATTAGCTTGTGTAATTGGTTCTACTGAAGCCATAGAGTTAATTAAAAAACATTTCCCTTCAACTACAGAATTGTGGATTGCAACAGTTGATACTAAATTAAACGACAAAGGTTATATTGTTCCTGGTTTAGGTGATGCAGGAGATTTAGCTTTTGGAGAAAAATTATAAAAAATAAATACTTACCGATAGCCCTAGAAATAAGTATAAAATCACATTTTTAAGAATGGTTGATTTTATATTTTGTATAAAATTCGCAATAATTATAGCAGTCGGAAAAATCAAATAGAAAAATTCAGCTCCATTTTTTATTGGTGATAATGCAATAATTATTATAGCTATTATCAAGTGATTTATAAGAATATTCCAAGAGAACTTTAAATGATTACTTACCAAGACAATTTTAGGCGTACTAATTACAATTGACCATGTTAAAATTAAAATTAATAAAGCTATTGGAAGTAGCTGTTTAAAAGCTAAATATGAAGCATAATTTAAACTAATTTCAAAATTGAATTTATTATAAAACACAGGTAAAGTAGCAAAGTAAAAATGATATGTGAAATATATAAATATAGGCGTCGCTAACCCAATAATTGGTATTAATAGGGTTTTTAAGCTAATTTTTTGATAAACAATAATCCCTACATAAATTAAAAATATAAATAAAACACTCCAAGAATTAATTAAAGTTGCAATGCCAATCCAAAAGGCTGCGTCATATAATTTTATTTTAATATGAATACCACTTTTTAAGCTATATATTTTTCTAAAGCTTAAAAGCAATATTAAATTAGAAAAAAGAACAGAACTAGAAAATATAGCTTTAGGGAAAGCCACTAATATTAGTACAGCAATTAATAAAGCATAGGCATTATCTTTTGTTAATTTATTTTTTTTAATGATGAATTTAAAAATTAAAATGAAGAGTAAAAGCCAAAAAAAGTAAATGGTTTTGTTTAGTAAAAACCCCCAAGAAAATTCAATAGTATGCTCTACAAAAAAAGAAACAACATAAAACAAAAAAAGAAGCACAACTACATTAATAATGTTTACGGGTTTAGTTTTATTAAAAAAATTTGCAATCATGACTATATTTTATACTTTTGCCTGTAAATATAATTAAGATATGATTGCAAACAATATTTTTACTACAATAGCTGAATTTTGTCAAAATGTTTTATTTAAACCATTTAAAATGATAAGCTCTTCAGACAACTGGTGGTTACAAAACACAATAAGCTGGATATTTATAGCAATTACTTTTTTTGCATTTTTTTACTGGATGGGTGAATTAAAAAAATACAAAAAAGCAGGAAACGAGTAGTTTCTATTTAAAATTCACCTTAATTTCCTTTTTTAAACTCAAAACTTGTGGGGAGCAAAAACAAACTTAAAAGATTTCGTGAAAACGATACATTCGCTAATGTAATTCAACCAGAGCGAGAAGATTTATTAAAAGGCTCTTCGTTAAAAGGAAACTGGCACAAGCATTTTAACAATAACAATCCTATTGTACTTGAATTAGGTTGCGGGAAAGGGGAATACACTATTGATTTAGCTCAAAAAAACCCAAATATCAACTATATAGGCATCGATTTAAAAGGAGCGCGTTTTTGGCGAGGTGCTAAAACTGCTTTAGAAGAAAACTTAACAAACGTTGCATTTATAAGAACTCAAATTGAGTTGATAGATTGTATTTTTAATGAAGACGAAGTTTCTGAAATTTGGATAACTTTTCCAGATCCTCAAATAAAATACACACGTACAAAACATAGGTTAACAAACGCTGAGTTTTTAAAAAAATACCATCAAGTGTTAAATGCTGAAGGTGTTGTAAATTTAAAAACGGATAGTGAGTTTATGCACGGTTATACTTTAGGTTTATTGCACGGTGCAGGTCATGAGGTTTTATATGCGCATCATGATATTTATAAGAATCCACATACACCTATTGAAGTTACTTCAACACAAACCTTTTACGAAAACCAATATTTAGAAAAAGGAAAGCCAATAACCTATATAAAATTTAAACTTCGCTATTAAATTAGTACATTTATCGGATGGAGAAATCAGAAAACTTTTTTGAAAAAGTTTATGAAGTTGCCAAACTAATTCCCTTCGGAAGAGTAACAAGTTACGGTGCTATTGCTAAATATTTGGGAGCCGTAAAATCAGCAAGAATGGTGGGTTGGGCAATGAACGCATCTCATAATAAAGATGATATTCCTGCTCACAGAGTTGTAAATAGAAATGGATTACTAACAGGTAAACTTCATTTTGATGGCACCAATTTAATGCAACAATTATTAGAAAGTGAAGGAGTTGTTGTTAAAGAAAATCAAATCCAAAATTTTAGTGAAATATTTTGGGATCCTTATAAAGAATTAAGCATTGATTTATAGCTGAATCTATATGTAACTACCTCTACATTTCTTTTTAATACGAATCTTTTTATATCCGTTTGAACTCTGTATATTTGTTGTTTAGAATGATTTTAGATAAATATTATGACATTAAATAAAAAAGATATAACAAAAGTACTTGAAACCTTAACGGCTCCTGGAGAAGGAAAAAGTTTGGTTGAAAGTGGAGCCGTAAAAAACATTGTAACTTTTGATAAAGAAGTGATTATAGATGTAGCTATTGGAAACCCAACTTTACAAGCAAAAAAGAAGGTTGAGGTTGAAATAATGAAAGCAATACATGAACAAATAGATCAGAAAATTGATGTAAAAGTAAATGTTACAGCAACAATTGCCCCTATTAAACCTGTTGAAAATGCAAAACCAAATGTACCTGGTATTCAAAATATTATAGCAGTAGCTTCTGGTAAAGGTGGTGTAGGGAAATCTACAATTACCGCAAATATGGCAATTTCATTACAAAAAATGGGATTCAAAGTTGGTATTTTAGATGCTGATGTTTACGGTCCGTCTATACATTTAATGTTTGATGTAGCCAATGCAAAACCTTTATCTGTTGAAATTGACGGACGTTCAAAAATGCAACCTGTAGAAAGTTATGGTGTAAAAATATTATCGTTAGGTTTTTTTACTGATGCTAACCAAGCAGTAATTTGGCGTGGCGCAATGGCTTCAAAAGCATTAAATCAAATGATTTTTGATTCACATTGGGGAGAATTAGACTTTTTATTAATTGATTTACCTCCAGGAACTGGTGATATTCATTTATCAATTGTTCAAGCTGTTCCAGTAACTGGTGCAGTAATTGTAAGCACACCACAAAACATTGCTTTAGCTGATGCTAAAAAAGGAGTTGCTATGTTTCAGCAAGAAAATATAAGTGTACCTGTTTTAGGTATTGTTGAAAACATGAGTTATTTCACACCTGCTGAACTTCCAAATAATAAATACTATATCTTTGGTAAAGATGGCGCAAAAAATTTAGCAAAAGATATAGATGCTGCTTTTTTAGGTGAAGTACCTTTAGTACAAAGTATTAGAGAATCTGGTGATGTTGGTCATCCAGTTGCTTTACAAAATAATACACCTTTAGAAAATGCTTTTTCTGAAATCACTAAAAATGCACTTTCTCAATTAGTAAAAAGAAATAAAGACCTACCTCCAACTGAAATTGTTAGAATTACAACGATGAGTGGATGTAGCAGTAAATAAAACAACTATGAGCACTGAAGAACTTAAAACAGCAGTTGAAATTGCATTGCAGGAAATTAGACCATACTTAGAAGCTGATGGAGGTAATATTTCATTAGTTGAAGTAACTACAAATACTGCAAGTGTAAAATTAGAAGGTGCTTGTTTAGGATGTTCGGTCAATCAAATGACTTTAAAAAATGGTGTAGAAGCAACTATAAAAAGACATGCTCCACAAATTGAAGAAGTTATTGAAGTAAGTGGAATTAAATTTTAGTTGTTATAAAATAAATGATAAAAAGAGCGCTTTAAAAGCGCTCTTTTTTGTTTTAAACGTACCTTAAAATAATATTTTTATATTTGTGAATGATGAAAACAGCTTGGATTGAATTATTACTACTTCTTAAATTCTTAATTAAGAGAAATCCAGAGTGAGCTAACTAGCTCTTTTAACTTTACAATTTCATGTTTTAAAATTTTGTAACTTTAATAAAATAAATCAATTCATTATAATTGATTCAATTTTAGATTTTCACATCCCTTTTGGGAATACTCATAACTAAAAAAATAAAAAATGCCTAGATATTATTCATTAGGTAATATACCACCTAAACGTCATACAACTTTTGAAAACCCAACTGGTGGCTTATACCAAGAAGAACTTTTTGGAACTGCAGGTTTTGTAGGAATGTCTTCCTTAATTTATCATTTACACCCACCAACCGTTGTTTCTGAAATTAAACAATTAAAAAATGTTACTCCTAAAATTGCTGTCGAAAAAAATATGAAGGCGCTAAGCTTTAAAGGATTTTCTTTAACACCCGAAACGGATTATTTAGATAGTAGAAAAACATTGTTTGTAAACAACGATTTACACATTGGTTTAGCCGCACCTAAAGCATTCTCTCCTTCTTATTTCTACAAAAATGCAGATGCTGACGAAATGATTTTTGTGCATATTGGTTCTGGAATTTTAAAAACCATGTATGGAAATATTGATTTTAAATATGGCGATTATTTAATTATTCCGCGTGGAACCATTTATCAGATAGATTTTGACACCGAGGAGAACAGATTGCTATATGTAGAATCTTTCAGCCCAATTGTGACACCAAAACAATACAGAAATAATTTCGGACAATTATTAGAACATTCACCTTTTTGTGAACGTGATTTTAGATTGCCAACCAATTTAGAAACTCATGATGAAAAAGGAGTGTTTAAAGTCTTAATTAAAAAACAAGGTGTGCTTTGGGAATATATGTACAACAACCATCCTTTTGATGTTGTTGGTTGGGATGGGTTTAATTATCCTTATGCATTTTCAATACATGATTTTGAACCAATAACAGGGCGTATTCATATGCCGCCACCAATTCATCAAACTTGGGAAGCCGCAGGGTTTGTAGTTTGTTCATTTGTGCCAAGAATGTATGATTATCACCCAAAAGCAATCCCTGCACCATATCATCATAGTAATATAGATTCTGAAGAGATTTTGTATTATGTTGATGGTGATTTTATGAGCAGAAATACTATTGAAAAAGGGCAATTAACTTTACATCCTGGCGGTATTCCTCATGGTCCTCATCCTGGTGCAATAGAAAGAAGTATTGGCAAAAAAGAAACCGGAGAATTAGCAGTTATGATTGATCCTTTTAAACCCGTTATGATTACTGAAGAAGCACTAAATTTACAAGTAGATGATTATTATAAATCTTGGATTGTTGAATAAAAAAAATAGACTTTAAAGAAAAGAGAGGAAAGAAAATAGACTTAAATTAGTATGAAAAGGCATAATTATAAAAAATTAAAAATTTGGCAATTAGGTTTAGAAATCTCAAAAAATGTTTCTGATATTTTAACTAATTTTCCAAAACACGAACGATTTGATTTAAGTTCACAAATAAGTAGATGTTCAATTTCAATACCTAGTAATATTGCTGAAAGTTCAGCAAGAACAGACAAATCTTTTTCTCATTTTCTAAATATTTATTTAGGCTCTTCTTTTGAACTTTCAACACAACTTTTAATTGCACATCATAGAGCATATATTAATACATAAACATTAAATAACCTAGAAGAAAAAATAGAAGAATTTCAAAAAATAACTATGGGTTTCCAAAATGGCTTAATGTAGTCTTTTGTCTATATTCTTTTTTCTTTTATCAAAAAAAATAACAATGTCAGATTTAAAAAACATACAAAACTTTAATTACGGACTAGAGAAAATATTCCCAGAAGCAGATGATTTTTTACCATTATTAGGGACTGATTATGTAGAACTTTATGTTGGAAACGCAAAACAAGCGGCTCATTATTACAAAACAGCATTCGGGTTTCAATCATTAGCATATGCTGGATTGGAAACTGGAATAACAGATAGAACAAGTTATGTATTGGTTCAGGATAAAATACGTTTGGTGTTAACTACACCAATGCCAAATTCAGAAAATAAAGAACTATTTAATCACATTGAAAAACACGGTGATGGTGTAAAAGTAGTTGCTCTTTGGGTTGAAGACGCTACAAAAGCTTGGCAAGAAACAACAAAACGTGGCGCTAAATCATTTATGAAACCTGTTAAAGAAAGTGATAAAAATGGTGAAGTTATTCGTTCTGGAATTCATACGTATGGAGATACTGTTCATGTTTTTGTAGAACGTAAAAACTATACAGGTGTGTTTCTTCCGAAGTTTGAAAAATGGAAATCAACTCATAACCCAAAAGGTGTTGGTTTGCGTTATATAGATCATATGGTTGGTAATGTTGGCTGGAACGAAATGAATGTTTGGGCAGAATTTTACAATAAAGTTATGGGTTTTGCTAATTTAATAACTTTTGACGATAAAGATATTTCAACACAGTACACAGCCTTAATGAGTAAAGTAATGACCAACGGAAATGGGCGTGTAAAATTTCCAATTAATGAACCTGCTGAAGGGAAAAAGAAATCTCAAATTGAAGAATATTTAGATTTTTATAATGGTGCAGGAGTGCAACATATTGCTGTTGCTACAAATAATATTTTAGAAACAGTAAAAGAAATGACTGAACGTGGAGTGGAATTTTTATATGTTCCGGGTTCCTATTACGATACGGTTTTAGGTAGAGTTGGAGAGATTGATGAGAATTTAGCTGAATTAAAAGATTTAGGAATTTTAGTAGATAGAGATGAAGAAGGTTACCTTTTACAAATATTTACAAAACCGATAACAGACAGGCCAACACTGTTTTTTGAAATTATTCAGCGAAAAGGCGCGCAATCATTTGGGAAAGGAAACTTTAAAGCCTTATTTGAAAGTATTGAGGCTGAACAAGAACGTAGAGGTACTTTATAAAACAAGCTAATATTTCAATAAAATAATAAAAGCTTAACATCATTTGTTAAGCTTTTATTATTTTTGGCTTAATAATTGTATTTTTCATCATAAATATGAATTAATTCAGCGACAAGAATGAAGAAAAAATTTATCATAGTACTACTATTAATTTCAGCATTTTCGTATGGACAATCTGTAAAAAATGAAAATTCAAATACACCTTTTCCTTTTAAAAATGGAGAATGGCTAAAGTTTAGAATGAGTTATAGTAATTTTTTTAATGCTGGCTATTCAACCATTGAAGTTAAAGAAATAAAAAACAATAAAGAAGAAGCTTTTCATATTATTGGTAAAGGAAAAACTACTGGATTAATAAGTTTGTTTTTTAAGGTGAAGGACAACTACCAATCATACATGTACAAAGAATCCTTAAAGCCTTACAGATTTATTCGTAAAATAAATGAAGGAGGCTATACTAAAGACAAAGAAATTTTATTTAATTATGAAGCTAATGAAGCTACAGTTAAAGATTATAAGCATAATAAAGTAGAAAAGCACCCTATTAGCAGTGATATTCAAGATATTCTTTCATCACTTTACTTTTTAAGAAATCAAAACCTTAGTGATTTAGAAATTGGTGATGACGTTGAAATTAAAATGTTTTTTGATGAAGAAATTACAAATTTTAAACTTCATTTTTTAGGGAAAGAAATTATAAGAACAAAATTTGGGAAAATAAAAACATTGAAATTCAGACCTTTGGTACAAGCAGGTCGTGTTTTTAAAGAACAAGAAAGCGTAAGTATTTGGGTTACTGATGATGAAAATAAAATTCCTTTAAGAATTAAAGCATCATTAGCAGTTGGATCGCTTAGAGCAGATTTAGATGCTTTTAAAGGTTTAGCACACCCTTTTAACATTATTTTCAACAATTAAATTGTACTTTTGCGTTTTAAAATTTTTAACCTGATTAAAACGTAAATACAAATTATTTTGAAAAAATTAATTACACTTATAAGTCTCGTTTTATTAATTTCTTGTAAAGAAGAAAAACCAGTAATTAATATTGTACCTGCATTACCAAAAGTAATTTATGAGTATGGTTTTAAGCTAAATAACTTTAAAGTAATTCACGATACAATAAAGAAAGGTGAAAACTTTAGTGAAATATTAGATAGACATCATGTTGAATATCCAAAAGTATTAGAAATTGTAACTAAAGTTAAAGACACTTTTAATGTAAGAAGAATTAAAAGTGGTATTCCTTATACCATTTTAGCTAAAAAAGATACTACTGAAGCAGCACAAGTTTTTATATACAAACATTCTAAAGTTCGTTATACTGTTATTGATTTTAAAGATTCAATAATTGCGGCATACAATGCTAAAAAACCTGTAAAAGCAGTAATTAAAACTGCTTCAGGAATTATAACTAGCTCTCTGTCTGATGCAATTGATGAACAAGGTTTAAGTTCGTATTTAACCTACAAAATGGCAGATGATATTTATGCTTGGACAATTGATTTTTCTCGACTTCAAAAAAACGATAAATTTAAATTAATATATGAACAATTTTATATTAATGATACTGTGCCTGTTGGTATTGGAGAAGTAAAAGCAGCTTATTTTGAACATGGGAATAAGCCATTTTACGCATTTAAATTTGTAGCTGATTCAATATTAAATATTCCCGATTATTTTGATGATGAGGCCACTAATTTACGTCGCCAGTTTTTAAAAATGCCTGTAAAATTTAGTAGAATTTCATCTCGTTATAATTTACGAAGAAGAATACCTTTATATGGTAATAAAGTTAGAGCACATAAAGGTACAGATTATGCCGCGCCTATTGGTACGCCAATTATGGCAACCGCAAATGGTACAGTTACAGAATCTCGCTATAAAGGAGGTAATGGTAATTATGTAAAAGTACGCCATAACGCAACATACAGTACGCAATATTTACATATGAGTAAGCGAAAGGTGAAAGTTGGGCAATTTGTGAAACAAGGTGAAGTAATTGGTTTAATTGGAATGACAGGAAATACAGCTGGTCCGCATGTATGTTATCGTTTTTGGAAAAATGGAAAACAAGTTGATCCGTTAAAGCAAAAATTACCAGCTGCCGAACCAATGAAAGAAATTGTTAAACCTAATTATTTCGAATTTATAGTTCCTTTAAAAAATAAAATAGACTCAATAAACTATCCAAATTAAAACCTTTTTATTCTTCAGAAAAAGAAATAAACTTTAAGTTATGTCATTAAAAAGCACAAACCCAACACAAACAAAAGCTTGGTCTAAACTAACAGCGCATTTTGCTGAAATTGAAAATCAACATTTAAAATCGTTATTTAATAACGACACCAAAAGAAAAGAAAACTTCACCATAAATTTTAACAATTTTGAATTTGATTATTCAAAAAATAGAATTACTGAAGAAACATTAGAATATTTGTTAGAACTAGCAAATGAAGTAGATTTAAAAAGTGCAATAAACGCACAATTTTCAGGTGAAATAATTAATCAGACTGAAAAAAGAGCAGTATTACATACCGCTTTAAGAAACCAAGCTAACAATGAAATAGTTGTTGATGGTAAAAACGTGATGCCTGAAGTGAACGAAACGTTGGCTAAAATGGAAGCGTTTACCAATAAAGTTACTTCTGGAAATTGGAAAGGATATACAGGAAAAGCAATAACTGATGTTGTAAATATTGGTATTGGAGGTTCAGATTTAGGGCCTGATATGGTTGTGGAGTCTTTAAAATATTACAAAAATAAGTTGAATGTTCATTTTGTTTCAAATATTGATGGTGACCACGTTCAAGAAGTTATTAAAAATTTAAATGCTGAAACAACACTATTTGTAATTGTTTCAAAAACTTTTACCACGCAAGAAACATTAACAAATGCAACTACTATTAAAAAATGGTTTTTGCAAACTGCTTCAGAAAATGATGTTGCAAAACATTTTGTAGCTGTTTCTACAAATTTAAAATCTGTTAGTGAATTTGGAATTGCAACCGACAATATTTTTACGATGTGGGATTGGGTTGGCGGTCGTTTTTCATTGTGGAGCACTGTTGGCTTGTCAATAAGCTTAGCTATAGGTTTCAAAAATTTTAAAGACCTTTTAATCGGTGCGTTTGAAATGGATGAACACTTTAAAAATACACCTTTTGAAAAAAACGCGCCAGTTGTGTTAAGTTTAATAGGTGTTTGGTACACCAACTTTTTTAATGCTGAAACTGAAGCTATTTTGCCTTACACACAATACTTAAGCAAATTAGCACCTTATTTACAACAAGCCATTATGGAAAGTAATGGTAAAAGTGTTGATAGAAATGGTGAAAAGGTAAATTACCAAACAGGAAATGTTATTTGGGGAAGTACAGGTACCAATTCTCAACATGCTTTTATGCAGTTATTGCACCAGGGAACAAAATTAATTCCAGCTGATTTTATTGGGTTTAAAGAGTCATTATATGGAAATAAAGAACATCATGATAAATTAATGGCTAACTTTTTTGCTCAAACTCAAGCATTGGCTGAAGGTAAAACAAAAGAAGAAGTTCATTTAGACTTAAAGACTCAAGGTAAAATGGATGCTATTGAAAAGTTATTACCATACAAAGTTTTTGAAGGAAATAAACCAAGTACTACAATATTGATTCAAAAATTGTCACCTAAAACTTTAGGAAGTCTAATTGCTTTTTATGAACATAAAATATTTGTTCAAGGAATTATATGGAATATTTTTAGCTACGATCAATTTGGCGTTGAATTAGGAAAAGAATTAGCCCAAAAATTGTATAAAAAAAGTTAATTTTTTAACAGTATAAGAAGCAACCATGTTGAACAATTAACATCTGTTAATAAACTGTTAACATTTAAACAATTGTTTGTCAGTTTTTACGATGATTTTTATTACTTTTAATAGTCTTAATTTTTTGTTAAAACTTAACGATTAGTTAATAAAGATAAATCAATAAAAAGGTGCATTTTTGCACAAACATTTAATTCAAATTAAAATAAACAATGAGAAATTTTAAAAATTGGCTAGTGATAGTTATGTTGATTTCAACATCTGTCATTTTTGCACAAACCAAACTTACTGGTAAGGTTGTTGATGAAACAAATCAACCTTTACCTGGAGCTACTGTTGTTCTTCAAGGAACTCAATCAGGAGCATCATCTGATTTTGATGGAAATTTTACATTTGAAACTACAAGTGCTAACGGTACTATTTTAGTTTCTTTTGTTGGATACCAAACAAAATCTTTATCATTTAATGGGAATAAGGATTTTGGAACTATTTCATTAGATCCTTCTTCTGAATCATTAGAGGAAATTGTTATTACAGCTACATCTTTTGCTGTAGATAGAAAAACACCTGTAGCAGTTTCTACTATAAAAGCAGAAGCTATTGAAGTGAAATTAGGGACTCAAGAATTTCCTGAAATCTTAAAATCTACACCAGGGGTATATGCAACAAAAGCAGGTGGTGGTTATGGAGATTCTAGAATTAACTTAAGAGGTTTTGAATCAAATAATATTGGTGTTCTTATTAACGGTGTACCTGTTAATGATATGGAGAACGGTAGAGTTTATTGGAGTAACTGGGCTGGTTTAGCAGATGTTACTAGTGCTATGCAGGTTCAGCGTGGTTTAGGAGCTTCTAAAGTTGCTGTACCTTCAATAGGTGGTACTATTAATATTATTTCTAAATCAACAGATGTTGTAAAAGGTGGAAATATTACAATGTCTACCGGAAATGATGGATATAAAAAATACGGAGCTACACTTTCTACCGGTTTAATGGAGAATGGTTTTGCTGCAACAGTTTCTGCTGCAAAAATTTACGGAGATGGATATGTTGATGGAACTCAATTTGATGGTTATAACTACTTTTTAAATTTATCAAAAGAAATAAATGACCAACACAAAATATCTTTTACAGCTTTTGGTGCTCAACAAGTACACGGACAAAGATACAATAGACGAACTATAGCTCAAAATAGAGCTACTGAAGCTGGTGGTCAGAGATACAATCCAGATTGGGGTTATAAAAATGGAGAAGTTGAACACATTTCATACAACTTTTACCACAAACCTCAAATGTCTTTAAATCATTACTGGTATATTAATGATAATACTAATTTATCTACAGCTGTTTATGCTTCTTTCGGTTCTGGTGGAGGTAGAAGAACTTCTGGATCTAAATTTAATGATGTTAATTACAGAATTGGAGATGTTGATACACCAATAAATTTTGATAAAATAGTTGAAGAAAATAAAGCGAATGGAGCTTTAGGATCTACAGATATTCTTTCTGCTTCTATGAACTCTCACCAATGGATTGGTATTTTATCAACTTTAAAAACAGAATTATCAGATAAGTTAACATTATCAGGTGGTTTAGATGGAAGATACTATGTTGGTTCACACTGGTATGAGGTTAAAGATTTGTTAGGTGGTCAATTCTTCCATAACACAAATAGTTCAGACAATACATATAATCAAGCATTAAAAGTTGGTGATAGATATAATAAAGACTATGATGGTAAAGTAATTAAAGGAGGAATCTTTGGACAATTAGAATATGCCTATAATGATGATGTAGCTATATTTTTATCTTCTGCTATTTCAAATACAACATACAGCAAAATAGATTTCATGAAATATGCTTCAGATGATCCTAACAGAATATCAGACAAAGCAGACTTTTTAGGATATAGTGTAAAAGGGGGTGCGAACTATAATATTAATGAAACAAGTAATGTTTTTGTTAATATAGGTTCATTTTCCAAAGCTCCTTTCTTAACTGGAAATGTATTTCAAAGCACAAGTAGTACTACATTAAACCCTGATGCTTTAAATGAAAAAGTATTTAGTGCTGAAATTGGCTATGGTTACAGAAGTTCAAATTTTGCAGCAAACTTAAATGTTTATAATACATCTTGGGTAGATAAATCTTTAACCGGAACTGTTTCTAATCCTGACCCTGAAGGAGATAGATTAGCTTATAACATTCCAGGTTTAGATGCTTTACATATGGGTATTGAATTTGATTTTAGATACAATGCTTCTGATAATTTAACAATTACAGGTATGGCTTCTTTAGGAGATTGGAAATGGAAAAATGATGTAACTGGAACAATATTCGATGAAGGAGGAAACGCTTTAGATGATCAAACAGTTGATGTATATGCTAAAGATTTAAAAGTTTCTGATGCAGCTCAAACTACATTTGCTTTAGGTTTTAACTATAATGTATTACCTACAACTTTTATATATGTAGATTATAACTACGCAGGTAATATTTACGCAAGGTATGATATTAACGGAAGAGGTTTAGACGATGAAGGACTGATAGATAGAGAAGATTCATGGGAAATGCCTGATTATCATTTAGTTGATCTTGGACTTAACCATAAATTTGCTATAGGTGATTTTAAAGCAACTCTAAATGCTAAAATGAACAATATATTTGATGTTGTATATGTATCTGATGCGTTTGATGGTTCAAGTGGTAATCATGATGAAACAGATGCAACGGTTTATTACGGTGCAGGGAGAACATTTAGTGTTGGAATGAAAATTAAATTTTAAAAATATATAATTATGAAAAAATTAATTTATTTAATAATGGTTTTCGGTTTGGTATTTACAGCCTGCGAACCAATGGATGAGATTAATGCTGCCATTGATGCTCAAGAAACACCAATTGCAGGTGACGCTGATTATACATTAACAGATGATGATTATGACACCTTAGGTTTAAACTATGGAAGTTTTAGTTCTGAAGATGATGCAAAATCTGATATACCTGCTTTATTAACAGATATGTACCCAGTTTGGGGTAAAGGATCTTCCGTATTAGTTGGTTACCAATTATACATAGGTAATGCTTTTGGGATAGAAGATTATTATTTAAATCAAGATGATTATACTTTTGGAGGAAGTGATTTATTAGGTTTCCAATCTGATGCAGTTCCTACTAATTATTTAGCTGATATACTTGCTGATAATATTAATTATGCTGACGAAGGAGATTATGCTGTAGCAAAATATTTTCAGTTTACAGGAAGCGCTTATACAGTTACTCCTGAAGTTTTACTTGAAGAAAATTTTGATTACGGTAATGTAGCGGATGATATTACAGTAGCATCTGGTGGTAATTGGGTAGCACATTCAAGTTCTGGTTACAACCCTGCTGGATATACTACTGCAGATTTATCAATGACTGATTATCCTACTTCAGGTGTAGGCGGAGCTATTCGAATTAACAATCCAGGAAATGAAGATGTAAACACCTCATTTTCGCCAGTTTCTTCAGGTACTGTTTATTATAGCGCACTTGTAAATTTAGGTACTGTTGATGATGGTACTTACTTTATTCATTTTATGGAGGAAGATGGTAGTTATAATTATGCAGCTAGAGTAGGTGCAAAAGATGATGGATCTGGTAACATTTTATTTGGTATTGGAGCTAGTTCAAGTACCTTAACTTATGGTAGTACATCATTTGATTTAGATACTACGTACCTTATTGTAGCGTCTTATGATATTGCTACAGGTAAAGCTAATCTATATGTATTATCATCTGCACTTTCTTATGAGCCATCAGAGCCATTAGTTACAAATACTGGAACAGCAGGTTATACTTTAGAAAGAATAGGTGTACGTCAAGGAGGCGGTGGACCTAACGCTAATATAGATGGGATACGTGTTGCAAACACTTGGTCAGCTATTATGAGTAATGATGAATTAGATGATGTAGTTATAGGAGATAAAACTTCTAAAGTAATGGGTTATACTTATACAGATGGGGCTTGGGTAACTGCTCCAGAAAGATTTTACTTAGTAAGTGCTGAAGATTTTGACTCTATGGGAGAAGATTCAGGGCAGCCAGGAAGATATAACAACTTTGGTAGTTCAACACCTCCAAATGATTACTTACCAACATTTTTAAAATTAAAATTCCCTTACGCATTAGAAGGTACTGAATTAGATGTAGCATATGACTATTATTCTAGTAACAGCGGAGCACAAGTACGTGGTAATTTATACACTTTAATAGATGGTGAATGGATAGCTTATAGCTCTACAATAAGTACAGTTTTACAATTTGGACATGATGGTAATAATTGGGTACCTGACAATACTATTAAATATACATTAACTGCTGCTGATTATACTTATATGGCAGATCAATTAACAGGAAACCCTGACTATGATAACGTGAGTTTACCAAACCTTTCTAATTATAGTGATTTTGATTATAATTGGACTGAAGGTCAGGTGGTTGAAGCTTTAGGTATTCTTGCTGATCATTTAAGCCCTGCGGCTGAAGAAGGTCAAAAATACTTTTTCACTTATCTTTTATATGATAATGGTATTAATGAATTAAGTATGAGCCTTATTAAAACAGGTGGTGTTTGGGTTCTAAATAACTAAACATTTAATTGAAATTTTTAATTAAAAAACCTCCCCAATTGGGAGGTTTTTTTTTGAGTAATTTTAAATAGTTAACAGTTGTAAAAGCCATGTATGAAATACTATGTATAAAATTAGTAAATTTGCCTAAATTATAGATTTAGATGATACAATCAATGACCGGATACGGGAAAACCGTATTGCAACTTTCTACTAAAAAAATAACGATTGAGTTAAAATCGTTAAACAGCAAAAATTTAGATTTAAATGTTCGAATTCCTTCATATTATAGAGAGAAAGAATTAGATGTTCGTAAAAAATTAGCTTCAACTTTAATTAGAGGAAAAGTTGATTTTTCAATTTACATTGAAAATAATGGTGGTGAAGTTTCTTCAAAAATAAATGAATTAGCAGTAAAAGAATACATGAATCAATTAAAAGATATTGTTGATTCTAATGAAATGGAATTACTAAAAATGGCTGTTAGATTGCCAGATTCATTAAAAACAGAAAGAGATGAATTAGATGAGAATGAATGGTTTGAAATAGACAAGGCGATTGATGAAACTATTGAAAAAATAATTCAATACAGAATTGATGAAGGAGTATCTATGCAAACCGATTTTGATTTACGTATTTCAATTATCGAAAATTTATTAAAGGAAATTATTGAGGTTGATCCAAAGCGTATTGAAAAAGTTAAAGAAAAAATAAAAAATGCGATTGAAGAACTAGAAGCTAAAATTGATGAAAGTAGATTTGAACAAGAGTTAATTTATTACATTGAAAAATTAGATATTACAGAAGAAAAAGTTCGTTTAAAAAATCATTTAGATTATTTTAAAAAAGAACTTCAAGGAGATATTTCAAACGGAAAAAAACTTGGATTTATAACGCAAGAAATAGGTAGAGAAATAAATACTATTGGTTCAAAATCTAATTTTGCTGATATGCAAAAATTAGTAGTTCAAATGAAAGATGAACTAGAGAAAATAAAAGAACAAAATTTGAACGTTTTATAGGATAGTATGTTAGTAAAAAAAGAAGGAAAATTACTAGTTTTTTCAGCGCCTTCAGGTTCAGGTAAAACTACAATTGTACATTATTTATTAAAACAAAAAGAATTAAACTTAGACTTTTCTATCTCAGCAACTTCACGCGAAAAAAGAGGTGCTGAAATAAACGAAAAAGATTATTATTTTATTTCGTTAAAAGAGTTTGAAGAACATGTTACAAATGATGATTTTATTGAATGGGAAGAAGTATATACAAATAATTATTACGGTACTTTAAAAAAGGAAGTTGAACGAATTTGGAGCCTAGGTAAACACGTAATTTTTGATATAGATGTTGTTGGCGGGCTAAGAATAAAAAAGAAATTTCCAGAGCAAACATTGGCTATTTTTGTGCAACCTCCATCTATAGAAGAAATGGAACGCAGACTAAGAAATAGACAAACTGATAGTGAGGAAAAAATAAAGGAACGAGTTGCAAAAGCTGAAAATGAATTAAAATATGCTAAAAACTTTGACGTTATTTTGATTAATAACGATTTAGATACAGCAAAAAAGGACGCGTTTAATATGGTTGAAAATTTCATAAAATAAATGAAGGTAGGATTGTTTTTTGGCACGTTTAATCCAATCCACGTTGGGCATATGATTATTGCAAATTATATAGCTGAATTTTCTGATTTGGATGAGGTTTGGTTTGTAATAACACCGCAAAGTCCGTTTAAGCAAAAAACTACAATGCTAAGTAATCATCATAGATTAGCAATGGTAAATATAGCTGTTGAAAACTACCCAAAATTAAAAACTACTGATATTGAATTTAACTTGCCACAGCCAAATTACACTATAAATACATTGGTTCATATTGAAGAAAAATTCTCAACACATCAATTTTGTTTAATAATGGGAGAAGATAATTTGAAAGGATTTCATAAATGGAAAAACTATGAGACAATACTTCAAAATTATCAATTATATGTGTATCCGCGTATTTCTGAAGGTACAATCAAACATCAATTTTTTGACCACAAAAATGTTCATACCGTAAACGCTCCAATAGTTCAAATTTCTTCTACTTTAATTAGGAAATCAATTCAAGATAAAAAAAATATAAGTACAATGTTACCTGCAAATGTTTGGGAATATATTGATGAAATGAACTTTTATAAAAAATAATTTTATCTAAGTTTTAACACACCTAAACAAGTATATTAAAATTTTTAAATAAAATTTCGTTGTACCTTTGTTTTAAGTTTAATTATGACAAGAAAATCAAAAAATAAAGGAAAATTTAGACAAAAACTAATTCATAAATACCGCATGGTTATTTTGAATGAAGACACTTTTGAAGAAAAAGTTTCATTTAAATTAACAAGATTAAATGTATTTATTTTAGGAAGTGTATTTTCTATTTTATTAATTGTAGGCACCATTTTTTTAATCGCCTTTACTCCTTTAAGAGAATATATTCCTGGATATTCATCAACAAAGTTAAAAAAGGATGCTACTAAATTAGTATATAAAGCAGATTCATTACAACAAATTTTAGAAGTAAATAACTTATACATTCAAAAAGTTAGAGCATTGTTAACGGGTGAAATTTCAGAAGTTATGTTTGATAAAGATTCTGTTTTACAAGCAATACAATATGATAAAGATACTATTGATTTAAGTGCTAGCGATATTGATTTAGAGTTTAGACAAGAAATTGAAAGTACTGATAGATATAGTATTTTTGAAGAAGCAACTAAAAATGCTGATATAGTATTTTTTGCACCAGTAACAGGGATATTATCTGATGGTTATAATTTAGAAAAAAAACATTTTGCTGTTGATATTGCTGTAGAAATGGATACACCTGTAAAATCGGTTGCAGATGGTACAGTTATTTTTGCCGAATGGACAGCAGATACAGGAGATGTTATTATTGTGAAACACACTAGCGGATTTATTTCTATTTACAAGCATAATTCAGCATTACACAAAGAACAGGGTGATTTAGTAAAATCTGGTGAAGTAATTGCTTCAGCAGGAAATTCTGGCGAATATACTACAGGACCTCATTTACATTTTGAATTGTGGAATGAAGGTTATCCTGTAAACCCAACAAATTATATTGATTTCGAATAAAAATGAGCATTAAATCAATTTTAGCAAAACCATTTGCAAAACTAACTGCATCAAAATTTTACAAACAAAGTAATAATGCAGTAGAAATTCAACAAAAAGTTTTCAAAAACTTAATTGCTCAGGCTTCTAAAACTGTATTTGGGAAAGATCATAATTTTAATTCCATAAATTCTTACGAAGATTTTAAAAAAAATGTTCCCGTTAGAGATTATGAAGCTTTAAAGCCATATGTAGAAAAAGTTGTAGCTGGAGAATCTGATATTTTATGGAAAGGAAAACCACTGTATTTTGCGAAAACATCTGGGACAACTTCAGGCGCAAAATACATTCCACTTACAAAAGAATCTATGCCAATGCATATTAGTGCCGCGCGTAATTCACTACTAAATTATATTGCTGAAACTAAAAAAACGGACTTTGTAAATGGTAAAATGATTTTTTTACAAGGAAGCCCAGAATTGAACGAAAAAAATGGAATAAAAACAGGAAGGCTCTCAGGGATTTCAGCACATTTTATTCCAAATTATTTACTTAAAAACCGTTTGCCAAGTTGGGAAACCAATTGTATTGAAGATTGGGAAACCAAAGTTGACGCTATTGTTGATGAAACAATAAACGAAGATATGACACTCATTAGTGGAATTCCATCTTGGGTGCAAATGTATTTCGAAAAAATTATTGAACGAACCGGTAAAAAGGTAGGTGAAGTGTTTCCAAATTTTAATTTATTTGTTTACGGAGGTGTTAATTTTGAACCTTACAGAAACAAATTTGAAGATTTAATTGGAAGAAAAGTGGATACTATTGAATTGTATCCGGCTTCTGAAGGATTTATCGCCTACCAAGATTCTCAAAATGAAAAGGGAATGATGTTATTGGTGGATAATGGAATGTTTTATGAGTTTATTCCTTCCGAAGAATTTTTTGAGGATAATCCAACTAGAATTTCTTTAGCTGATGTAAAAGCAGGCGTAAATTATGTGATAATTTTAAATACTAACGCAGGACTTTGGGGTTATAATATTGGTGATACGGTTGAATTTCTTTCAGTAAATCCGCCAAGAATTATAGTTACCGGGCGCATTAAGCATTTCATTTCGGCATTTGGAGAGCATGTAATTGGGAAAGAAGTAGAACAAGCAATGAATGAAAATACAACCAATACAACTATTGGTATTACTGAATTTACTGTTGCGCCTCAAATTACGCCAGAAAGTGGTTTGCCATATCACGAGTGGTTTATTGAGTTTGATAATGAACCTAAAAACTTACAAAGTTTTGCAGCTAAAGTTGATGTTTCTATGCAACAACAAAACATATATTATTTAGATTTAATTAAAGGAAAAATATTACAACCTTTAAAAATAACTAGTATTGAAAAAGGTGGTTTTAATAATTATATGAAATCAATTGGAAAGTTAGGCGGACAAAATAAAGTACCTCGTTTATCTGATAATAGAAAAATTGCTGATAAACTTTCAAAATTTAAAGTTTAAATGAAAGTAGTATCAGTAAATATTGGCGAGAAAAAAACCATTAATTATAAAGGAAGAGTTGTTGAAACAGGGATTTATAAATTTCCGGTCAGCGAAATAGTTTTAGGTGAAGAAGATGTTGAAAGTGATGCAGTAGTTGATAGAAAATATCACGGTGGAATAGATCAAGCGGTATATGCATATTCGGAAAATCATTATGTATATTGGAAAGAATTGTACCCAAATTTAGATTGGAGATTTGGAATGTTTGGTGAAAATTTAACCATATCAAATTTAGATGAAACTCAAATACAAGTAGGAAATACATATAAGTTGGGTGAAGTTATTTTAGAAGTAACAAAACCAAGAGAACCTTGTATGAAATTAGAATTGGTTTTTGGTACACAAAAAATACTAAAACAATTTTGGAATTCTACTAAAAGCGGATTGTATTTTAAAGTACTTAAAACAGGAAATGTATCAGTAAATGATGAATTAATTTTAATTGCTAAAAGTAATAACGCTCCTACTATTGCTGACGTTTACGAAACGAAAAAATAGCAATAAAAAAAGGCTCGCATTTGCGAACCTTTTTTAGCTTATTAAATAAAGTTTGGTTTACTTTTTAGATAATAAATCTCTTATTTCAGTTAATAAATCTTCTTGAGAAGGACCTTTTGGAGCTTCAGGAGCCGGTTCTTCTTTTTTCTTTGTTTTATTAATTCCTTTTATAATCATAAACATTACAAATGCAACAATTATAAAATCTATTAAATTTGTTAAAAAATCACCGTAAAGAACTACAACTTCACCTACAATTTCTCCAGCATCATTAGCAACGCCATCTTTAACAACCCAGTTTAAATCTTTTAAATTTGAATTGAAAATTAAACCAATAAGTGGTGAAACAATACCTCCTGTAAATGAGGTTACAACACTTTTAAAAGCTGCACCCATTACAAAACCTACTGCAATGTCAACAAGGTTTCCCTTCATTGCAAAATTTTTAAATTCTTTTAACATTCCCATTATATAGTTGTTTTAGTTGATGAATAGTGTAGCGAATATAGTAAAAAAATCAATTTCTTTAACATTATTTTAACACTCTTCCAACTCGTTGAGAAATTGCAGTTAGTAGCTCATAAGGAATTGTATTTATAGCTTTTGCTAGGCTTTCAATATGTTGTTGGTTTTTATAAATTAAAACCTCATCACCTTCATTACAATCAATGTCAGTAATATTAACCATAATCATATCCATACAAATATTTCCAACTATTTGCGCTTTTTTATTATTTATGTAAACATACCCAATTTCATTTCCAAATTGTCTTGAAATACCATCAGCATGGCCAATAGGTATTGTTGCTGTTTTTATGGTTAAAATAGCTTTAAAAGCTCTATTATACCCAACAGTTTCACCTTCTTCAATAGTATGAATTTGAGAAATTACTGATTTTAAAGTGAGAACATTTATTAAGTTTTTAGTTTGAGTTTCATCATTTCCAAAACCATACAAACCAATTCCTAAACGTACCATATCAAACTGCGCTTCGGAAGCATAATTTAATATTCCTGAAGTATTTAACATGTGTTTAAAAGGTGTATTTTTTAATTGCTGAATTAATGTTGAAGAAATTGTATTAAAACTAGTTATTTGTTGCAATGTAAATGTACGTTCGTTTAAATCTTCACTTGCAGCAATATGTGAAAAAATAGATTTTATAATAATTTCTTCTTGATTATTAACAATTGAAGAGATTTCAGAGATATTGTTTTCTGTAAACCCTAACCTGTTTAAACCAGTGTTAAATTTTAAATGAATAGGATAACTTTGAAAGTTTAAATTTTTAGTAACTTCAATAAAAGAGTTTAATAAAGGAAGTGAATAAATATTAGGTTCTAAATGGTATTCAATAATTTTCTTGAAATTGTTTTTTTGAGGATGTAAAACTAAAATAGGCGTTTTAATTCCTGCATTTCGTAAAGCAATTCCTTCATCTAAATAAGCAACTGCAAAATAAGCAACTTTAGTTTCTAAAAGTTTAGCAATTTCTATGGCGCTACTACCATAACCAAACGCCTTAACTACTACTAAAACTTTTGTTGTTTTATGAATTTTAGATTTAAAATAATTGAAATTAAAATCAATAGCATTTAAATCTATTTCAAGCGTAGTTACGTGGTTATTTTTCATGATTATTTTGTGCTGCTTTTTTGTTTTCTTCATCACGAATGGCTTTATAGTATGCGGCACGACTTAAAGGCTCGTATTCTTGTGTTTCACCTAGCATCACCAATTCATCACCAATAGCTGTTCTGTGGCTGTAATGCGCTAAATTACCCGTTCTTGTACAAACGGCATGTACTTTTGTAACATATTCAGCAGTTGCCATAAGCGCAGGCATTGGTCCAAACGGATTTCCTTTAAAATCCATATCTAAACCAGCAACAATTACACGAATTCCGCGGTTGGCTAATTCATTACAAACGGCAACAATACCATCATCAAAAAATTGAGCTTCGTCTATCCCAACAACATCAACTTCATCTGCTAAAATTAAAATATTGGAAGATGACGGTACAGGTGTAGATCTAATTTCATTGGCATCATGCGAAACCACCATTTCTTCATCATACCTAGTATCTATTGCAGGTTTAAAAATTTCTATTTTTTGTTTGGCAAATTGAGCTCTTTTTAACCTGCGAATTAGTTCTTCTGTTTTACCAGAGAACATGGATCCACAAACTACTTCAATCCATCCAAATTGTTCGTTATGATTTACTGTATTTTCAAGAAACATTTTGTAATTTCACGCTTGAAAGGTTATTGTAATTTTTTAGTTTCAAAAATAAATGCAATAAAAAAAATGTTACATTCGTTTAGAATTCAAATTTATTAAAAAAAATACATCAAAAATCATTTAATAGCGCAACTTATGCACAAAAAAATTAAAGCTGAATTAATAAGCCTGGCACAGAGTATTTTAGAAATGAAAAATAACGACGCTATAGATGAATTACATAAAAAAGCACACGGTATTTACGAAAAGCTATCTGTACTTAAATTTGTTGATGCATATATAAACACACCACAAAATAATACGGAAATTGTTGATAAAATTGAATTGGTTTCTGAAGAAGTAGAAGATGAGCAAACAAAAATAACTGAAGTTGGAAAAGAAGTTGAATTAATTTCAGAAGAACAAGTTGAAGAAATATTTGGAATTGAAGACACCTTAATAAAAGATGATGAAAAAGAAATATTTTCAACACAAAACTCTTTAGAAGATGAATTAAAAGATGCAATATCAGCTGATGTAGCTACTGAAATGTTTGAAAGAGTTACTAAAGAAAACCCCGTAGTTGAAAATGCACCAGATACTAAACGTTCATTAAATGATGCGCTATTTAAAAATAATTTACAAATTGGTTTAAATGATAGAATAGCTTTTGTAAAACATTTATTTGAAGGAAATCAAGAAGATTTTAATCGTGTGTTATCACAATTAAATTCTTTTAAAACTGAAAATGATGCAAAAGATTTTATTTTAAATTTTGTGAAACCAGATTATGATTGGAATGAAAAATTAGAATACGAAAGCCGGTTTATAGATTTAATTGAGCGGAAATTTTCATAGTATTAATGGATTACAAAGCGCTAGAAGAAGAACTTAAAAAAAGATTAAAATTTCAGTATTCGTGGGGAAGAAAACAAGTTGATGTGTTTGATAAACAAACTAGTTTTATCTACAAAGTAGCTTCTTTTGAGTTGCTTTTATCAACTATTGAAATTAAATTTAAAAATAATGCTCAATATAACGATTTGAAAAATTATGCCTTAAACAGATGGTTTAATTTTTGGTCGGCAAAAGCAATTGAAACTATTTTTTGTGAACATACTACGGTAAAATCACACCCAGATTCTTACAATAAATTCACAGATTTTTTTATTAACGAAATTCCGTTTGATCATAAAACTACCGTTTTTCCAAAAGGATTTAAAAAATCAGTTCCATATGCAATTGAACATAAGCATGAATTAATAGAGTGGTTGTATAAAAATCAAAGCCAACAACAGCGTAAACATTTTAAAAATAGACTTTTTATTGTATTGGTAAATTTTGAAAACGAAAATGAGCATTGGAAATTAAAAGCTGAGATTAGTTGGTTAAAAAATATAGTTTCAACTTATTTGAGTAAATTTGAACCGTCAGAATTACATAGTTTTTATTTTGAAAATGAAATAGTAAAAGCCGATATTATTTGGGCAATAAAATAAATTTAAGTGAATTATATAGGGTCTAAACATAAACTTTCTACATTTTTAAAAACTTCAATAATTGATGTTGTAGGCTTAGATTTATCAAATTTAGTATTTTGTGATTTGTTTGCAGGAACGGGTATTGTTGGTCGTAATTTTAAACCATTAGTAAAGCAAGTTATTTCAAATGATGTAGAAAAATATAGCTACGTTTTAAACAGAAATTATATTGGAAATCACCAATTATTAAATTGTAAAACTGAGTTTGAAACTTTAAATAATTTAATTGGAATTGAGGGCTTTATATTTCATAATTACTGCGAAAACGGAAGTGAAGGAAGATTGTATTTTTCTTCAGAAAATGGTAAAAAAATTGATGCAATACGACAACAAATAGAAACTTGGAAAACAACGAAGGAGATAAATGATGATATGTATTATTTTTTAATAGCATCGTTAATAGAAAGTGCCGATAAAGTTGCAAATACAGCTTCAGTTTATGGCGCTTATTTAAAACATATCAAAAAATCTGCTCAAAAAACATTAAACTTTATACCTGCTAAATTTATAATTACTAAAAACTCACATCAAGTTTTTAATGAAGATAGCAATAAACTAATTGAAAATATTGAAGGTGATATTTTGTATTTAGACCCGCCATATAATGCGCGGCAGTACGGTTCAAATTATCATTTATTAAACACAATAGCCAATTATGATACTTTTCTTCCGAAGGGAAAAACGGGATTAAGAGATTATTATAGGTCTTCTTATTGCAAGAAAAATGAAGTGAAAATTTCCTTCGAAAATTTAATAAAAAACGCTAAATTTAAGCACATTTTCTTAAGCTATAACAATGAAGGGTTAATGACTGAAAATGAGGTAAGTACAATAATGTCTGCTTACGGAAATTACAGTTTAAAAACTGTTAATTATCAACGTTTTAAAGCTGATAAAACAGAAAACAGAAATCATAAAGCAACTGAAACAGTTGAATATTTACATATATTAGAAAAAAGATGAAAGATAAAACAACAAACTATATTTTTTGTATG
>NZ_WTAR01000066.1 GCF_013139515.1 Lutibacter sp. | reverse complement strand
ATTCAAGATGGTAAACTTTGGATGCTACAAACTCGTAACGGTAAACGTACTGCTGCTGCAATGGTAAAAATTGCAATGGACTTACTAACTGATGGCAGGGTTGATGAGAAGAAAGCAATTATGATGCAAGAGCCAGCTAAATTAGATGAACTTTTACACCCTGTTTTTGATGGTGAAGCTATTAAAGCTGCAAAAGTATTAGCGAAAGGTTTACCTGCATCTCCTGGTGCTGCAACCGGACAAATTGTGTTTTTTGCTGATGAAGCAAACAAATACCCTGTTTCTATACTTGTACGTGTTGAGACTTCTCCTGAAGATTTAGAAGGAATGAACATTGCTAAAGGTATTTTAACTGCTCGTGGTGGTATGACTTCTCACGCAGCTGTTGTTGCTCGTGGAATGGGTAAATGTTGTGTTTCTGGTGCTGGATCTGTGAAAATCAATTACAAAACTAGAGTAATGACTATTGAAGGAAAAGAATACCGTGAAGGTGACTGGATTTCTTTAAATGGTAGTACTGGTGAAGTATATGATGGTAAAATTGGAACTAAAGATGCTGAATTAAGTGGTGACTTTGGTAACATAATGAAATTAGCAGATAAATACAGAACTTTAGGTGTTAGGACAAATGCTGAAACTGAAAGAGAATGTAAAGTAGCTGTTGAATTTGGTGCTGAAGGTATTGGTCTTTGTCGTACAGAACATATGTTCTTTGAAGGTGAACGTTTAGTTCGTATGCGTGAAATGATTTTAGCTGACGATGAAGCCGGAAGAAGAGAAGCATTAGATAAATTATTACCTATTCAACGTAAAGATTTTAAAGGTGTATTTGGAGCAATGGCAGGATTACCTGTAACAGTTCGTTTATTGGATCCACCTTTACATGAGTTTGTTCCTCATGAAGAAGAAAACCAAAAAGAAATGGCTGCTGAAATGGGAATTACTGTTGAAGCAATCAAACAAAAAGTTGAAGACTTACACGAATTTAACCCAATGTTAGGGCATAGAGGTTGTAGATTAGGAAATACATATCCTGAAATTACTGAAATGCAAGCTAGAGCAATTATTGAAGCTGCAATGGAGTTAAAAGCTGAAGGTGTTAAAACATTACCTGAAATAATGATTCCACTTATTGGAACTATTAAAGAATTTAAATTACAAGAAGAAATTGTAAGAAAAGTTGCTGCTGAAGTATTTGCAGAAAAAGGAGATAAAATTGACTATTTAGTTGGTACAATGATTGAAATTCCTAGAGCTTGTTTAACTGCTGATGAAATTGCAAAACATGCTGAATTTTTCTCTTTTGGAACAAATGATTTAACTCAAATGGGATTCGGATATTCACGTGATGATGCTGGTAAATTCTTACCAATCTACATTGAAAAAGGTATCTTAAAAGCTGATCCTTTCCAAGTATTAGATCAAGAAGGTATTGGTCAATTAGTTGAAATGGGAACTTCAAAAGGACGTTCAACAAATGAAAACCTTAAAGTTGGTATTTGTGGTGAGCACGGTGGTGAGCCAAGCTCAGTAGAATTTTGCCATAGAGTTGGTATGAATTACGTAAGTTGTTCTCCATTTAGAGTGCCAATTGCACGTTTAGCGGCTGCACAAGCTGCAATTAGAGAATAAGAAAGAACTCTTCTTATATAAAATTAAAAACTCCATCTTTTAAAAGATGGAGTTTTTTTTATAACTCAATTCAATTATCTTCGTGCTATGATTAAAGTTATAATTCTTGGTGGTGGTAATGTAGCATATCATTTAACAAATAAATTATTAAAGAACACTTCCGTAGAACTTATTCAAGTTTACAACAGAACTATTGAGACTATTGAATATTTGAAAACCAAAACTTCAATTACAACTAATATTTCTGAATTAAAAGATGCTGACATTTACATTATTGCTGTTTCAGACAATGCAATTCCTAATCTTTCATCAAAATTAAAATTCACTAACAAATTAGTAGTACACACTTCAGGAAGTGTTGCTATTACTGAACTTCAATCAAATTCAAATAAGGGCGTTTTTTACTTATTACAGTCTTTTTCAAAAGAAAGGAAAATTGATTTTTCAACCATTCCAATTTGTATTGAAGCTGAAGATAAAAAAGATTTAGAATTGTTAGAAAATTTAGCCAATTCAATTTCAAAAAACTGCTATCAAATCAACTCTGTTCAACGTGAAAAATTACACGTAGCAGCAGTTTTTGTAAATAATTTTGTAAATCATTTATATTATATTGGAGGTGAAATTTGCAACAAAAACAACATTCCTCTTCAAATATTACAACCTTTAATACAGGAAACAGCAACTAAAATAACTGAATTATCACCTTTTGAAGCACAAACTGGGCCCGCAAAAAGAAACGACACTAAAACTATTAAAAAACACAAAGCAATGTTAACTGCAAATCAACAAGAAATTTATACATTGCTCACAAAATCTATTTACAAAACATATGGAGAAAAGTTATAAAGAAATTCTACCACAAATTACTACATTGATTTTTGATATTGATGGTGTTTTAACCAATGGAGTAGTAACTATTTTTCCTGATGGAGAAATGGTAAGAAATATGAATATAAAAGATGGTTATGCACTTAAAACCGCTGTTATGGCGGGTTATAATGTGTGTATTATTTCTGGAGGAACCAATGAAGCGGTTAGAAAACGATTTAAAAATTTAGGCATAACTGATGTTTATTTAGGCGCACATAATAAATTAATTCAATTTGAAGAATACACGAAACTTCACAATATAAAAGCTGAACATATTTTATACATGGGTGATGATATTCCAGATTATCCTGTAATGACAAAAGTTGGTTTACCTTGTTGTCCTAAAGATGCCGCACCTGAAATTCAAGATATATCATTGTATGTTTCTCATAAAAAAGGTGGAACTGGTTGTGTGCGTGATGTAATTGAACAAGTGTTAAAAGTTCAAGGAAAATGGAATGGACAATTTGATGCTAAATATGATTAATGATTCAATAATAAAGACAATCTAGTTCATATGAAAAAAATATTTTTATTAATTCTAACAATTTTTATTATTGGGGATATTTCAGCCCAAGAAAAAGAAATAAAAGAATACATTGATGGTGAAGTTTCAAAAATATCTATTCTGAAAAATGATACACTACAAGTAAAAGAATACATGTTTGCCCGCAATAGTAACATAAGCTCATTGAAATTTTTTCATAACGATACTAAGGTTGGTAAATGGACACATTATAATTCAAATGGGGAAATTAGACTAACAGGGAATTATCACAATGGTGATAAAACTGGAACTTGGAAATATTTTGATAAAAATGGTAACCTTACAAAAGCTCAAGAAATGAGAGATGGACAAAAAATTGGAGAAGGGCTACTAAATAAAGAAGATAAGAAAATTGGAGAATGGAAATATTATCATTTTAAAGATAGTCCTTATAGAACAACAAAAGTGCTTGGGTATGGAAATTATAAGAATGGTGAGTTAGTTGGATTATTTAAGCGTTTTTATAAAAATGGAAACCTAGAAACCATAGGGAATTTCAATAATAACAGTAATGAAACTGGCGAATGGAAATACTATTATGAAAACGGAAAGGTAGAAGCTGCAGGAAATTATATAGATGGCATAGAAACTGGCACTTGGAAAACTTATGATGAGGTTGGGAACCTTATAAAATCTACCAAATTTATAAACGGAAAAGAACAATAAACCTCAATTAAATATTTAGGTGTCTAATTTCTCTTCTTTAACATTGGCACAAATCTAAATTTACCTAATTCGTGTTTTTCAAAATCTTTTTCGCTGGTTCTAATAAACAATGTCATTGTTTGAATGTCATCACCAATTGGAATAACTAACCTACCTCCTATTTTTAGCTGACTTAATAAAGGTTTTGGAACAAAAGGAGCACCGGCAGTAACAATAATTCCATCAAAAGGAGCATTTTCTGCTAGGCCTTTATAACCATCACCAAAAATCATTTTTTTAGGCTTATATCCTATTTTAGGTAAGAATAATGAAGTCTTCTTAAACAACTCTTTTTGTCGCTCAATAGTATACACTTTAGCACCCATTTCAATTAAAACAGCAGTTTGATAGCCCGAACCGGTTCCTATTTCTAAAATAGTATCATTCGCTTTAACTTCTAATAATTCAGTTTGAAAAGCAACCGTATAAGGTTGTGAAATTGTTTGGTCTGCCGCTATAGGAAAAGCTTTATCCTGATACGCAAAATCTACAAACCCAGAATCCATAAATAAATGGCGTGGAATATTAGCAATTGCATTCAATACATTTTTATCTGTAATCCCTTTTTCTTCTAAAGTTTTTACTAGCTGATTTCTAAGTCCCTGATGTTTATGCGTATCCTTCACTAATTACTAAATTTGAGTTGCTAAAAATAGGAATAAATGCTTACAAATTCTTACTTTTGTCTATCAAAAAATAAACATACTTATTATGCTAAAAGTAGGAGTTTTAGGTGCTGGACATCTAGGTAAAATTCATTTAAAATTATTAAATCAATCAAACAAATATAATTTAGTAGGTTTTTACGATCCAATAAAAGAAAATGCTCAAAAAGTTGCAGCTGAATTTGGCTACAAAGCATTTGATACCATTCAAGATTTAATTAATGCTGTTGATGTTGTAGATATTGTAACTCCAACACTTTCACATTTCGATTGTGCTAAAGAAGCCATTGAAAAAGGAAAACATATTTTTATTGAAAAACCAATTACTAAAACAGTTGAAGAAGCAGATGCTTTAATTGAACTTGCAAAAAAGCACCAAGTAAAAGGTCAAGTTGGTCATGTTGAACGTTTTAACCCAGCCTTTACAGCTGTAAAAAATTCAATAACAAACCCAATGTTTATTGAAACACATAGATTGGCTGAATTTAACCCAAGAGGAACTGATGTTCCTGTAGTTTTAGATTTAATGATACACGATATTGATATTATTTTAAGCGTTGTAAAGTCAAAAGTTAAAAAAGTAAATGCAAGCGGTGTTTCAGTTATTAGTGATACGCCAGATATTGCAAACGCTCGTATTGAATTTGAAAATGGCTGTGTTGCTAACTTAACAGCAAGTAGAATTTCATTAAAAAACATGCGCAAAACTCGTTTTTTTCAGCGTGATGCATATATTGCTGTTGACTTCTTTGAAAAAGCAACAGAAGTTGTTAGAATGAAAGATGCTCCTGAAAAACCAGGTGATTTTGATATGATTTTACAAAATGCTGAAGGTGTGAAAAAACAAATCTATTTTGAAAATCCAACTGTTGATGCTAATAACGCTATTTTAGATGAATTAGAGACTTTTGCTGATGCAATAAATAATAACACAACTCCTATTGTTACTTTAGAACAAGGTACTGAAGCGTTAAGAATTGCTCATCTAATTATAAACAATTTTTAAAATATGACTATTTATCAAGTTGATGCTTTTAACAATGAAATATTTAAAGGAAATCCCGCTGCGGTTTGTCCTTTAGAAGAATGGATTTCAGAAGAATTGATGCAACATATTGCAGAAGAAAATAATTTATCTGAAACCGTTTTCTTTGTAAAAACTAAGCAATCATTTTATATTAGATGGTTTACACCTGCTAGTGAAATTGATTTATGTGGGCACGCAACATTAGCTGCTGCGCATATTATTTTTACTGAACTTAATTATGCTGAAAAAGTTTTAGAATTTAATTCTAAAAGTGGTAAACTAACTGTTAAAAAAAATGAAGATTGGTACACTTTAAATTTTCCTTCTGAAGAAGTTATAGAAATTGAAACTCCTGCTCTTTTAAAACAAGCCTTAAATGTTCCTATAATAAAAACATATAAAGGAAAATGGAAACTATTAGTTGAGCTTGAAAACGAAACTACAATTTCTAATTTAGAACCAAATTTCAACTTATTATCACAATTAGAATCAAACGGAATTATTGTAACTTCAAAAGGAGACTTATTTGATTTTATTTCAAGATTTTTTGCACCTAAACTGGGTATAAATGAAGATCCTGTTACAGGATCAGCTCATACATTATTAATTCCTTTTTGGTCTAAAAAATTACATAAAAAGAAGTTAGAGGCTCTTCAACTTTCAAAAAGAGTTGGTGTATTAAAATGCCAATATTTAAATGAACGAGTTGAAATGAGCGGACAAGCAATTACCTATTTAAAAGGACAATTAACATTATAAATATAATTTATGAAAAATATAGCTATTATTGGAGCTGGTACAATGGGCAATGGAATTGCACATGTTTTTGCACAAAGTAATTACACCGTAAATTTAATTGATATTTCTCAAGAAGCCTTAGATAAAGGTTTAGCAACAATCACTAAAAATTTAGATCGTTTACTTGCTAAAGAACGAATTACTGAGAAAGAAAAACAACAAACACTAACTAATATTACAACATTCACTTCTATTGCTGAAGGTGTAAAAAATATAGATCTAGTTGTTGAAGCTGCTACTGAAAATGTAGATTTAAAATTAAAAATATTTAAACAATTAGATAAGGAAGCTCCTGAGAAAGCAATTTTAGCAACAAATACATCTTCAATCTCAATAACTAAAATTGCTGCAGTAACAAAACGTCCTGATAAAATAATTGGAATGCATTTTATGAACCCAGTTCCTATTATGAAATTGGTTGAAATAATTAGAGGCTACAACACAACTGATGAAGTTACTAAAGCAATTATGAAACTTTCAGAAAGTTTAAAAAAAGTACCTGTTGAAGTTAATGATTACCCTGGTTTTGTTGCAAATAGAATTTTAATGCCAATGTTAAACGAAGCTATAGAAACATTATACAATGGCGTTGCTGGTGTTTATGAAATTGACACCGTTATGAAGTTAGGAATGGCTCATCCGATGGGACCTTTACAATTAGCTGATTTTATAGGACTAGATGTTTGTCTTTCTATTTTAAATGTAATGTATGATGGTTTTAAAAACCCTAAATATGCACCTTGTCCATTATTAATTAATATGGTACAAGCTGGTAAACTTGGAATAAAATCTGGTGAAGGTTTTTATGATTATTCAGAATCTCGAAAAGCTGAAATTATATCCAAACAATTTAAATAAAAAAAAAGCCGCAAATTGCGGCTTTTTTTTATAACGTTTTTAAGAAAAAATCCATCATCAATTCTTTTAATTGGTAATGCATTTTTACAAATGTTTTCATTTCATCTTTTAATAAAACTTGTTTTTCTTGAAATAAAATCTCTGCATTTGTTTCAAATTTTGTTTGTGCCAATTCTCTCTTTTTCATCCTAATTCTGTGTCTTAAATGCCCCATAACTTCACGCTCTCGAATTATTTTGTTTTGGAAACCTTCCAATTGCACCATTACCTCAGTCCCAAGGTTTCTAATTGCAATATGTTCTAATTTTTCCTCAAAATAATCCATTTCACTTTCTTGAAATTTCAACTCTCTTTTCCAAACTTCTAAATTAAAGTTTAAATCACTTAAGACTAATAACTGACTCTCCATGTACATTTTACTTTTTAAGGTTACACTACTATAAAGTTCTAACTTTTAACTTGATTTTCATCTGATAAAAATCATATAAATTTAAATCTATAAAAAAATAATATTAAAATAGTTTTATAAAGATATAAAAAAAGCGTTTTAACTTAAGTTAAAACGCTTTTAAAATTAATATAAAAATCAACTATTAATTATCCTCTTCTTCTTTATCTTCTTTTTTAGAAGTTTTATTCCATATTTTTATTTCATCTTCTATTGTAACTCCTGAAATAATTTCAACATTAATACCGTCAGAAATTCCTAATTCAACTTCACGCTTTTCAAATTCTTGTTCTCCGGTTTTAACATCAACATAAGGTTTTTCAGTTTTTTTATCAAACTGTAATAAAGCTTCTTTAATTGAAAGCACACTGTCTTTTTTCTCTAAAACGATATCTGCATTTGCACTATAACCTGCACGTACAAAAAACTCATCATCTAACGTTACATCTCCTTTAATTTTGAATTGAACAGCGCCATTTTCTTCAGTTCCTTTTGGAGCTATAAAATTTAATTTTGCTGGATATTTTTTATTCTCAATGGCTCCTAAAGATACTTCTAAAACTGTTCCATTTTTTATTTTACCAACCTCAGCTTCATCAACTTTTCCTTCAAAAATCATTTTTGTCATATCTGCAATTGTTGCAATAGTAGTACCTGCATTAAAAGTATTACTTTCAATAACTTGATTTCCTTTTCTAACCGGAATTTCTAAAATTGTTCCTGAAATTTCAGCTTTTACATATGTGTTTGCTGTTTTTCCCATTCCAGCCGCAGAACCTTTTTGAATAATTTGTAAGTTGTTTCTAGAATTACTTAAATCTTGTTTTGCGCTATTAAAGTTTAATTCAGCCGTTTCATATTCCTGTCTAGAAATAACTCCTTTATCAAATAAACCTTTATTTCTTTCGAATAATGTTTTAGTATTCTCAAAACGTAATTGCGCTGTTTTCACATTTCCTTGAGCACTGTTTAATGATTGTACATTTGGAACTACTCTAATAGTTGCAATTAAATCCCCAATATTAACTTGGGCACCTTCTTCAACATAAATTTTTTCGATAATTCCTGAAACCTTAGGTTTAATTTCAGCTTCTT
>NZ_WTAR01000021.1 GCF_013139515.1 Lutibacter sp. | reverse complement strand
GAAGGGATTAAAACGGTGTATGATGCAGCTCCAGATAGATTTGCAATGATTTTAGATAAATCGAATCCTGAATTTAAAAACTTACCAGGTATTGGAGTTTTAGTTGGTGGTTTATGGGTTGCTAATTTATATTATTGGGGTTTCAATCAATATATTATTCAACGTACATTGGCAGCTAAATCTTTAAAAGAGGCACAAAAAGGTATTTTATTAGCAGCATTTTTAAAGTTGATAATTCCTGTAATTGTTGTTGTGCCAGGAATTGCAGCATATGTAATGGTAAACGACCCAGAGATTATGGCAAGATTAGGAGCTGCAGGATTGCAAAACTTACCTTCGTTAGAGCAAGCTGATAAAGCGTACCCTTGGTTGTTACAATTTTTACCAACAGGATTAAAAGGTGTTGCGTTTGCCGCATTAACTGCAGCTATAGTTTCATCGTTAGCTTCAATGCTTAATTCAACATCAACCATTTTTACAATGGATATTTACAAACAATATATCAATAAAAATGCAAGTGATAAAGCAACTGTTAATACAGGAAGAATATCAGCTGCAGTTGCATTAATAATTGCAAGTATTACAGCTCCGCTATTAGGAGGTATAGACCAAGCTTTTCAATTTATACAAGAATATACAGGAGTTGTAAGTCCTGGTATTTTAGCCGTATTTATGTTAGGTTTATTCTGGAAAAAAACGACAAACAAAGGTGCAATTGTTGGTGCTTTGGTTTCAATACCAATAGCAATGTATTTTAAAGTTGCACCAAAAGGTTGGTCTACAAGTTCAATTTTTGTTGATTTACCTTGGATGGATCAAATGGGGTATACTGCAGTGCTTACTATGATAGTGATAGCAATTGTAAGTTTACTTCAAAACAAAGGAAAAGAAGATGAAAAAGGAATTACAATCTCTAAAACATTATTTAAAACAAGTCCATTATTTAATATTGGGTCGTTTGCAGTGATGTTAATTTTAGTGGTATTGTATTCGTTATTCTGGAAATAATTGAGTGTTTATGTATTTTGGAAAGGGAGCTGGTGAAAATCAGCTCTTTTTTTTATGTTTATAATTTACAAATGATTAAACTTATTATCAAAAATAGGAGGTATAAAGAATTCATTTTTTTATAATTTAGTGTAGTATAATTTTAAGATGATTTAAAATATGAAATTCCATGTATTTTTTTTCCTAGTATTAGCGACTTCATTAATTTTTGCACAGCAAAGTTACAAGCCTATAAATGAAGAGGCTTCACTTGAAGTTCAGCAGCTATTAAAAGATTTATATGAGCTAAAGGGTAAAAATATTATCTCTGGTCATCACAATTACAGTCATCATTTGAGTAAATGGCATACGTATGTAAAAAGTAATACTGGAAAATTACCTTTAATTTGGGGAACTGATTTAAATCGTTATTACAATGAAGAGACAATCAATTCAATTGTAAAAGAAGCTATTAAAAGAAATAGTGAAGGTTATATTGTTACACTTATGTGGCACACAGGTAGGCCTCAGGATAATCCACCTTTTAATTGGAATAATAGTACACAGGGTGAATTAACCAAAGAGGAATGGAAAGATTTAATAACGCCAGGTACTTTGCTAAATAAAAAGTGGGAAAGTAGAGTAGATTCAATTGCTTCTCACCTAAAGAAACTTCAAAATGCAAATGTTCCAATTTTATGGAGACCTTATCATGAAATGAATGGTTCTTGGTTTTGGTGGGGAGATAAAAAAGGAGCTGATGGTTATATTAAACTTTGGAAAATGATGTACAATAGATTTGTAAATTACCATAAGCTTAATAATTTAATTTGGGTATGGAATGCCAATGCCCCACGTGATAAAAAGAATGATGAAGCTTATGATTATGATTTTTACTTTCCAGGAGTAAATTATGTAGATGTACTTGCTGCAGATGTTTATCACAATGATTACAAACAAACTCACCATGATGATTTACTAAAATTAGGAAAGGGAAAATTAATAGCATTGGGTGAAGTTGGCGAGGTTCCTTCTCCTCAAATTCTTAACAAACAACCTATGTGGTCTTGGTTTATGATTTGGGATAAATGGGCTGAAACTCACAATACACCAAAACAGATAATTGATGTATATAATTACCCAAGAACAAAGTCACATAAATAACTGATTAACAGCTGTATGTTAAAATTTTTATAAAACTTAAACTAAAGTAGGTGTAAATCTAAATCCTTACTAAAATCCTTATTTTTTTTACCTTTTTTTAAAATAATTATTCAATTTTATTATATAGGTAGTAGGCTAGAAGTAAATTAACAACTTTATATGTTATATTAATATCTACGCATTATTTTCAGTATAATATCTAAAGCTGAAATTAATAAATGTATTTTTTACGTTTTTTACATTAATAAATGTAAAAAATACATTATTTATTTATATATTTGAATTGTAAATCAAAATATAAGTCTTAATTTTCATCTACAATAGTTGTTGAAAATTTTGTTAAACTTAAAAAAACTATTACATGAAAAGCAAACAAAATTATTATTTAAGAAACCATCTCAAAAAGGTTTTAGTCCTTTTTTTGGTAGTTACTTTAGTTAAAGTAAATGCATCATCTTTTGATACTTTAAAAGGAAATGATGGTATTAAAAAGGAAGCTCGTGTAGCTCAAACTCAAGTTTCAGGAATTGTAACAGATCAGCAAGGTACTCCATTGCCTGGTGTAGCAATCACTATTAAAGGAGTTGCAAAAGGTGTAACAACCGATTTTGATGGAAATTACTCAATAGCAGTAGATGAAGGTCAAACACTAGTTTTTAGTTATATTGGTTTTGCAACTAAAGAGGTTGTAATAGGTGGCAAAAAAACAGTTAATATAACCTTACAGGAAGATGTTTCTAAGTTAGATGAAGTTGTAGTTATTGGATATGGTACTGTTAAAAAAAGTGACCTTACTGGTTCTGTATCTTCTGTGAAAGCAGATGAGATAGCTAAAATGCCTGTTCAATCTGTTGACAAAGCATTGCAAGGTCGTGCAGCAGGTGTTCAAGTAAAAACAACTTCAGCAGCACCTGGAGGTAGTGTAAGTGTAATTATTCGTGGAGGAAACTCAATTAATAGTTCTATACAACCATTATATATTGTTGATGGAATTCCTGTTGATGAAAACTCATTAAATTCTTTCAATCCAGATGATATTGCTTCAATAGAAATTTTAAAAGATGCATCATCAACTGCTGTTTATGGTTCAAGAGGTTCAAATGGTGTTGTATTAATTACTTCAAAAAGAGGAAAAGTAGGAAAAACTCGTGTACAATATTCAAGTTATTTAAAATATGAACAATTTACAAAAGGGTTGAATCTCTTAAACGGAGACGAGTTTGCTGAAATATTTAATGAATGGTTAGTGAATACAGGTAGTAACCCTGTTTATAATGGTGATAATAGATATTTTCCAGCGCCAGGAACTATTGGTGAAGGTACAGATTGGATTGATCAAATTACAAAAGATGGATTTGTTCAAAATCAACAAGTATCCATTTCAGGAGGTAGTGAAGATGTACGATATAGTATGTCTGGAAATTATTTAAAACATGAAGGTATTATTTTGGGTGGTGATTTTACAAGAGGTACATTTAAAGTAAATACAGATGTAAAAGTAAATGATTGGCTATCTATAGGTAACAACTTAAATATTAGCCGCAATGTAACAAATGGCTCAGGGACAAATACAAATATGGAATCTGGTGGTGGTACAATTAATGCCGCTATTAAAATGTCACCAGTATTACCAGTTTATGATATTAATGGTAATTATACTGCAAATAACTTTCCGGGCGCACAGGGAATTGAAAATCCAGTTGCAAATGCTAATGAGATTATAAATAGAAACACAAATGACAGAGTTGTTGGTTCTCTTTTTGCAAATCTTACCCTTTTAAAAGGTTTAAATGCTAAAATTAGCTATGGTGTTGATATTAAAAATGTTAAATCAGTATTTTTTGAATCGAGCAATACTATTGGTGGAGGTTTAGTTGGAGGTAGAGCGGCAATTGATAATAGCACTGCTAGTCATTTTATCAATGAAAATATATTTACCTATAAAAAAACATTTGGAGAACATAAAATAGACCTTTTAGGAGGCTATTCACGTGAGTGGCAAATTTCTGAATCTAATGGGATTAGTGGTGTAGGTTTTCCTTCTGATGCATTAGAATACAACAATATTAATAGTGCAGAAACTCCTGGAATACCAACTTCTTGGAAAAGCAAATGGCAATTAGAATCTTGGATAAGTAGAGCAAAATACAACTACAAAGGAAAATACTTATTTACATTCACCGGCCGTTATGATGGTTCATCAAAATTAGCTGAAGGAAACAAATGGGCATTTTTCCCATCAGGAGCTTTTGCTTGGAGACTTTCAGAAGAATCATTTATGAAAGATAAAATTGATCAAATTTCAGATTTAAAATTAAGATTAAGTCATGGTCTTACAGGGAATTCAAATATTGGATTGTATAGATCACAAGTAATTTTAGGAATTGGTGGCTATCCTTTTAATGAAGCCGTTCAAACAGCGGTATACCCAAGTACTTTGGGTAATCCAGATTTAGGTTGGGAATACACAACTACTTCAAATGTTGGAATTGATATAGGTTTATTTCATAATAGATATAGTGTATCTATAGATATGTACAAACAACTAACTAAAGATTTACTTTGGGCTAAAAACTTAGATCCAATTTCAGGATATGCAAGTTCATTAACAAATGCAGGTACTTTAGAAAACAAAGGAATTGAGCTAGGTTTAAATGCAACTATTATTGAAGGTGCTTTTAAATGGAAAGCATCCGGAAACATTTCATTTAACAGAAATAAAATTACATATTTAGATGATGAAGCAAACCAATGGAAAGTGGGCTTACCTGTAGGTGTTTTTAGAGGTAAAAAAGAAATTGGAATTTTTAGAGATTGGGATGATGTTAATAATTATGTAGATGAAAATGGAGCGGTAATCATGCCAAATGCTGAACCTGGTGATGTTAAATTTGCAGATTTAGGAGGTGCTTTTGATGCAAATGGTAATCCTGTTGGTGACGGTAAAATTACTGGAGAAGATGCAGTAATACTTGGAGATCCTAATCCAGATTTTATTTTTGGTCTTACAAACAACTTTTCTTACAAGGCATTTGATTTATCAATATTTATTCAAGGTAGTCAAGGAAATGATATTAAAAATAGTACCGGATCATATTTACATCAAGTAACTAATATGCGTAATAATTTATCTAGAGATGTATTAGATAGATGGACTCCAGAAAACCCGGACGGTAAATTTATGAAAATTGGAGGAACAGGAGCTATGTCATCTATTGAAGATGCAAGTTATATAAAACTCCAAAATGTTAATTTTACATACAATATTCCAGTTTCAAAGTTAAAATTAAAAGCAATTTCAGCTGCTAAAATATACGTAAGTGGTCAAAACCTATTAACTATTACAAATTACTCAGGGTTTGATCCTGATGTAAATACAGGTGGAAAAAGCGCTACTAATTTAGGAGTTGATAATTCAGCTTATCCAATGCCTCGAGTTTACACAATGGGTATAAATGTTACATTTTAAATCATAAATTATGA
>NZ_WTAR01000006.1 GCF_013139515.1 Lutibacter sp. | reverse complement strand
ATTTTTAGTGAATTTTTTAGCTAAAATTTCATTCATTTCTGAAGATGAAAGTGCTAATAAAGAAATGCGAGGTTCTTTTGACATTTTATCACCCAACAACCAATCAAAATATTTAAAATGATTAATTCTTTCAATTGAATTGACTTCATAATTAAAAAATTCCCCACCCCAAATTTGTTTATCATCACCAAAACCAGTTCCGTCAAAAACAACTCCTAAAACTCTTTTATTGAATAAATTATGCTCGCCAAGTATTGCTGTAAAATGTGCTTTATGATGTTGAATTTCAACCAATTTAGCATTTGTTTTTTGAGCTAACTCTTTACCATATTGCGAACTGTGATATAAAGGGTGTTTGTCAATTAAAATAACTTCAGGTTGTTGTTCAAAAATGTTTATAAATGAATTTACTTCAGAAGTAAACTGATTGTAAACATCAAAATTTTCCAAATTACCTAAATGCTGACTCACATATAAATATTGATTGGGATAAAATGCAATGCTACTTTTTAAGTCGGCTCCCATAGCCATTATTTTTTCATCAGAATGCATGTTTATATCCAAATAATTAGGAGCATAACCACGAGAACGGCGAAACAACACCTCTTGATTGAATTTTGTGCTAAACTTAACCACAGAATCATCTTGTGGATGTATAATTTTTAAATTATGCTGTAAAAAATAGTCGGCTACATGTTTTAGTTTTTCAAAAGCATCATCATTTTTACTAATAATTGGTGAACCGTGAATATTTCCACTTGTGGCAATAATTGGAAAATCTAATTCATTTGCTAACAATTGTAAAATCCCCGTATATGGAAGCATAAGCCCCAACTGATTTAAACCTGGTGCAACTGTTTCTAAATTTATATTTCCTCTATATTTTTTTGATGAAATTATGGTAATTGGTCGTTCTGTTGAAGTAAGCGATTTTTTATGGTTTTGGGTAAGATTTAATTCGTTCTCTAGCACTTCTATAGAAGGATATAAAACTGCAAAAGGTTTCCTTGGCCTGTTCTTTTTAGCGCGTAATTTTTCAACTACTTGCTTATTTTCAGCATTGCAACATAACAAGTACCCGCTTGTATTTTTTATTGCAATTATATTTCCTTGAAAAAGTAATTTTGCAATTTCTTTAAATAAATTTTGTTGTAAAATTGAAATTTTATTATTGCTATTATCTGTTAAAAACAATTGAATTCCACAAGTAGAACATGTATTTGTTTGTGAATGAAATCGCCTGTCTGATGGTGAAGTATATTCCGATTTACAAACTTCACACATTGGAAAATTATTAATACTAGTATGATTTCTTTCAAAAGGAAAAGTTTGTGTAATTGCCCAACGAGGACCACAATTTACACAAGTAGTAAACGCATAATTAAGTCTGTGATTATCTCGATTTTTAATATCGCTTTTACAATCGTCACAAATTGCAAAATCTGGTGTTAGTGGCAAATTTAAATTTCCTTCAGTTTTAGATGGAATAATTTTAAAATCATCAAATGATTCAAATTCAACGGAAGTAATTGAACTGTCTTTTATGCGAGAAACTGGCGGTGGAAATTGTAATAATTTTGTATAAAAATTACGTATAGAATTCTCTAAGCCAGATAGATAAATTATTACACCTTCTTCATTATTTGAAACTGTACCATTTATTTTTTTTTCAGTTGCTAAGCTATAAACATAAGGCCTAAACCCAACGCCTTGCACCTGACCAGAAATAGCAATTTTATAGGTTTTTAACATTCATCTTTCGCTTAAAAATATAGTATAAATTTACATTTTTTTTAAGTGAAGTTCTTCACAATGGGTTAAAATATTTTCAATAATTATAGGAATTGATTCTTTTACTTTTGGATTTAATTCAAGTGTCATTGGATTAATTTCCTTTATAGAGATAGTGAATAAGTGTATATCTGGAACTTTCTCCATTAAATACACCGCTTCAATCATGTCTTTTAAGCCAACATCATGCACACTTAATGCAGAAGGGAAATCAGAAGCGAATTTTGGTCTAATTAGAGAAATAGTTCCTTCAGGATTACCATCCATAGTAGCATCAATAAAAATGACTGTTGAATAAGCTTCAAAACAATTTAACAATAAAAACCCACCTGTTCCACCGTCTAAAATATCAACATAATCAGGTAATTTATTTTTTGACATTTCTTGAATTATGTGTACGCCAATACCTTCATCACCCATTAAATAATTACCAACACCCATTACTAAAATACTATTCGATTTATCCTTTTCAAAAAAATATGAATCGCTGCTTATGGCTACTGGAGTTCTTTCTTTTATATTCATAGTTGTAATTTTAAAAGTAAATTCATCCTGTTTAAAACACAGTGGCAGGATGAATTTACTTAAGTATTTGGGTGTTTAATTATTTCTTCTTTTTTTTAGTTTTTGAAGTTTTTTTCATTCTATCATCACGAACAAATTTATAACCACCAAACATGGATGAAACTTCTCCACGACCATCTAACCAATCATGATAAAAAACTAAATATACATGCACTAGTGTAAATAAAATAAATCCCCACATAGCAATGTGATGTATAGTTCTCACCATAAAATCGCCTCCAAACATTGGTGTTACCCAACTAAATAATTTTGGTAACCACCAACTAGATGTATCTGCATACAATGCGAAACCTGTAAAAATTGAAATTAAAGCGATTACAAATAACGCTAAATATGAAAATGCCGCTACACTATTATGACCAATGCTTATATTTTTAACATCTGGATGGTCTTCGTTTAGTAGCATAATATCAATTTTAAGTACATGCCAAAAGTTGTTCCACATTTTTTTACTGAAAGGCCAAAAAGCCCTCCAACTAGCAAACTGATTTCCTACAAACGACCAATATATTCTTAAAATCATATTGAAAAAGAAAATATAAGCTGCTCCAAAATGAATGAATCTAACCACACCAAACAAATGTAAATTAGTTGCTTCAGCACTTGAATGTAATGCTGGCGGATTGGCAATTATAAACCCAGTAACAGTTAAAACTACTACTGATAGAACATTGATCCAATGGAAAAACCGAACGGGCATTTCCCAAACCATAACTCGTTTAAAATTTTTAGTTTCCATAATTTAAATTTTAACTATCGCAACTTGCTATATTTTGAACTTGAGATATATGTTTTCCATGCTCATCGTATAAATGTACAGCACAAGCCAAACAAGGGTCAAATGAATGAATTGTACGAATAATTTCTAATGGTAAATTAGGGTCTGCAACTGGCGTACCTATTAAAGCTTCTTCATAAGCTGAACGTTGTCCTTTAGAATCACGTGGAGAAGCATTCCAAGTTGAAGGAACTACCATTTGATAGTTTTCAGTTTTTTCATCTTTAATTTTAATCCAATGTGCTAAAGCACCTCTTGGAGCTTCACAGAATCCAACTCCTTTTGCTTCTTTTGGCCAAGATGAAGGTTCCCAACTATCTGTATTTGCCATACGTTCGTCACCATTTTTGATGTTATTCATTAAAGTATCAAAAAATTCTAATGTCCAATTTGCTACTAATTGTGTTTCTATTCCACGAGCTGCAGTTCTTCCTAATGTTGAGAACAATGCATCTACAGGAACATTTAAATGAGACAATGCTCCATTTACGGAATCTTGAATTTCTTTATTTCCTCTTCCGTATCCAACTAATAAACGTGCAAGCGGACCTACTTCCATTGGTTTTCCTTTCCAACGTGGTGTTTTAATAAAACTATATGCTTCTTCAATATTTAAATGCTCATAAGGAGGTTTTGGACCTGTGTATTTAATATTTGTTTCACCTTCCCAAGGATGTCTTCCTTTGTCTTTTCCTTCAGCATAATTATCATACCAAGAATTGTTTACAAACTCCTCTATTTCATCAGTACTTCTATGGTCAACATCATGAACTTTAGATAAATCTCTATCTAATATAATTCCTTGTTGAAATTTAAAACTTGATAAATCTGCATAACCGTTTGTTGGGAAATCTCCATAAGACATGTAATTACCTACACCTTTACCTATTGCTCCCCAATCTTTGTAGAACGAAGCAATTGCTAATAAATCTGGAATATAAACTTTGTCAATAAATTCTTTTCCCTCTTTTAATAATTTTTGAACATGCATTAAACGTTCAGCATTTAATCCACCTGCTCCGTCTGAGTTTATTGCACAAGCCATACCACCAACTAAATAGTTAGGATGTGGATTTTTACCTCCAAATATACTGTGTACTTTTACTATTTCTTTTTGCCATTCTAAAGCTTCTAAATAATGAGCAACAGCTAATAAATTAACTTCCGCAGGCAATTTCATTTTAGGATGTCCCCAATAACCGTTTGCGAAAATTCCTAATTGCCCGCTTTCAACAAATTTTTGAACTCTTTTTTGAATGTCTGAAAAATACCCTGGTGAACTTTTTGACCAACTAGAAATACTTTGTGCTATTTCTGAAGTTTTCTTAGGATCGGCTTTTAAAGCATTTACAATATCAACCCAATCTAACGCATGTAAATGATAAAAATGTACTGCGTGATCGTGCATATATAATGCACCTTCCATAATGTTACGAACCATTTCAGCATTTGGTGGTACAGCAATTCCTAAAGCATCTTCAACCGCTCTTACTGATGTTAACGCGTGCACTGTAGTACAAACACCACAAGTACGTTGTACAAATGCCCAAACATCTCTAGGATCTCTACCTTTTACAATACTTTCAATACCTCTAACCATGGTGCTAGAGCTAAATGCATCAACTATTTTTCCATCTTTAATTTCTGCTTCTATTCTTAAATGACCCTCAATTCGAGTAATTGGGTCAACTACTATTCTATTTGCCATTGTTATACGTTTTAAGAATCAATATTTTTTTCATTAGTTTTTCCTCTGTTTATTCTGTCCATTAGCTCTTTTCTTTTAGAAATGTTTGCACCAATAGAGTGTAAAGCAATACCACCAGCTAAAACACCAGCAGCTACTTTACCAACGGTATCTGCATTGCTTTCAACAGCAAAACCAGGTACTTTTGTAGTTCTTTCATAGAAAGGCCCATTATCCCAAAAATCTTCTTCGCTACAGCCAATGCATCCGTGACCAGATTGAATTGGGAAACTTACACCATTATTCCATTTCATACTTCCACAAGCATTGTAGGTCATAGGTCCTTTACAACCTAATTTATATAAGCAATATCCTTTTTTAGAGTTTTCATCATCAAAAGTTTCAGCAAATAAACCTGCATCGTAATAAGGACGACGATAACATGTATCATGAACTCTTTTTCCGTAAAATGCTTGTGGTCTTCCTAAGCGGTCTAATTTTGGTAAGCGTCCAAATGCAACAACGTGCATAATTACACCTGCCATTACTTCTCCAATTGGTGGACAACCAGGCACTCTTATAATTGGTTTGTTTTTTACAATTTTATGTATTGGTGTAGCTTCTGTTGGGTTTGGTTTTGCAGCTTGTACACAACCGTTAGATGCACAACTTCCCCAAGCAATAATTGCTTTTGCTCCGGCTGCAGCTTCTAAAAATGTTTCTTTGGCAGATTTTCCAGCAATACAACAATAATTACCATCATCACCTAAAGGAATTGAACCTTCAACACATAATATGTATTCACCATGATATTTTTTCATGGTCTCTGCTTTTGCAGCTTCAGCTTGATGTCCTGATGCAGCCATTAAGGTTAAAGAATAATCTAACGATATTCTATCTAAAATAATATCGGCTACTATTGGGTGGTTTGATCTTATAAAGGATTCACTACAACATGTACATTCTTGGTAATGTTCCCAAATAACTGGTAATCGTGGTGTTTTTTCTAATGACTGAGCAACTTGACCAACCATGGTAGATTCTAATCCCATAAATGCAGCCATATATGTAGAGAATTTCATAAAATCTCTACGACTATAACCTTGTTTGATGATACTTTCATAATAAGTATCACGTTTTTCATTATTAGTAGACATATTTAAAAGTTTTTAGTAATTAAATAGATTATTTAATCTTTTTCCTTCTTTTTAATAAAAAGAACTGTACCAAGTTACAAATAATTATTATTTGTACGACACTAACCATCTAATTTAGAACGGTTTAAAATAAGATTGATTAATCTTTATTTAGATTGGTTAAAAATAAAACTGAAAAATATAATTATCAAGATTTATATATATATTATTTGTAAATTTGAGTTTAAACACTTTTTTAGATATGCATGAACTATCAATTGCTTTAGGAATTGTTAAAATATCGGAAGATGAAACGGCAAAAGCTAAGGCGAAAAAAGTTACAAAAATTGAGCTTGAAATTGGAGAATTATCAGGTGTTGAATTAGAATCTTTAAATTTTGTGTGGGAATCTGCAATTAAAGATAGTGTGTTAGAATTTGCAGAAAAAGAAATAAATATTATTAAAGGAAAAGGCAAATGTATTGATTGTGATACTGAATTTGACATGAAATTTATTTATGATACTTGCCCTAAATGTAATAGTAACTTTAAAGGGATTTTACAAGGAAAAGAATTAAGAGTAAAAGCATTAGAAGTAATTTAAAACCAATAAATTATGTGTGGAACTTGTGGATGTGGATCTGATAGTAATGGTCCAACAATTTTAAAACCTGGTGAACATGAGCATGTTCATGGCGAACATACACATTCACATGAAAATCATCACCATCATCATGATGGACATCATACACACGAGCATTCACATAAACACAAAGTGTTAGAAATTGAACAAGATATTTTACAAAACAATCAGGTTTTAGCAGCTAGAAATAGAGGCTATTTTGAAGCAAAAAATATTTTCTCGTTAAATCTGGTAAGTTCACCAGGATCTGGAAAAACATCTATTTTAGAACGTACTTTAGCCGATTTAAAAGATGAAATTCCTTTTTATGTGATTGAAGGTGATCAACAAACTTTAAATGATGCCAATAGAATTGACGCTTTAAATATTCCTGTAATTCAAATTAATACAGGTAAAGGTTGTCATTTAGAAAGTGATATGATTTTTGATGCTGTGAAAAAATTGGATGTGAAAAACGATGCCATTTTAATGATTGAAAATGTTGGTAATTTGGTGTGTCCATCCATGTTTGATTTAGGTGAAAATAAACGTGTTGTAATTATTAGTACTACTGAAGGTGAAGATAAACCTATAAAATATCCTGATATGTTTCACACGTCGGATATTTGTATTATCAATAAAATAGATTTACTACCATATTTAAATATTGATATTGACAAACTAAAAAATTATGCATTGCAAGTAAATCCTAATTTACAGTTTTTTGAAATTTCAGCAACTACTGGTGAAGGAATGGATGCTTGGTATAAATGGTTGAAGAAAAATGTGATTTAAATAGTAGTTTTTGCGTTAGCGATTGAAGTGGCATCCTTTTTTGAAGTGAAACGTAAAAAAGATATAACGTAAAGCGCGACCTGAAAGGGAACGCCCAAATTAAATAGTTAAATTTAGAAATACTACATACATATGTGTTTATCAATTCCTGGAAAATTAATAGAAATTACATCGCAACTAGATGAAACTTTTAGAGTTGGAAAAGTGTCGTTTGATGGAATTATTAAAGAAGTAAGTTTAACATTGGTTCCTGAAGCAAACATAGGAGATTACGTGATGGTTCACGTTGGAGCTGCAATTTCTGTAATAGATGAAGAGGAAGCTAAAAAAACATTTGACATATTAATGCAGCTAGATGAACTTCATGAATTAGAAGATAATGAACCGGAAGGATAAAATAAATATTAAATTTTAATAACTTTTTGATTCATTAATTGGTATTTATCGTTGCTTTCTAAACACGTTGCAAAACCATTTTTATCAAAATGTAAACGATGGCCGTATTCACTAATCCAACCAATTTGTTTTGAAGGATTTCCAACTACCAATGCATACGGTAAAACTTCTTTTGTAACAACTGCACCAGCGCCAATAAAAGCATATTCTCCTATTGTATTTCCACAAATAATAGTTGCATTAGCACCAATACTAGCACCTTTTTTCACCAAAGTTTTTAGGTATTCTTCTTTTCTAATAATGGCACTTCTTGGGTTTATTACATTGGTAAATACTATTGAAGGTCCTAAAAAAACATCATCTTCGCAAATAACACCAGAGTAAATAGATACATTATTTTGCACTTTTACATTTTTGCCTAAAACAACACTTGGTGATATCACAACATTTTGACCAATGTTACAATTTTCTCCAATTTTAGAATCTGGCATGATATGACTAAAATGCCAAATTTTAGTTCCTTCACCAATTTCAGAACCTTCATCAATTACTGAAGTTTCATGTGCAAAATAATTTTTCATATTAATAACTTCCAGTTGTGTTTCCTCCTTCTGCAATTATTTTAGCTGATGAAGTTCCAATACGTGTTACACCAAGTTGAACCATTTTAACAGCATCTTCATAATTTCTAACACCACCTGCGGCTTTAGCTGGTAATGGTTTGGCATTTTCAACAATAAGTTCCATAGCTTCAAAAGTTGCTCCGTTTGGTTTGCCTTCTTCAGTTTTATAAAAACCTGTAGATGATTTTACAAAAACTTTTTCGGCATTTTCTTCTCCAAAATTCTCTAGAACTACATCTCTAATTAACTGAGTTATACTAATAATTTCTTCATTTGTAAGTGCAGCAATTTCAATAATCCATTTTGCTATTTTGTTATTATCTAAAGCTAATTTAGTGCCTTTATATACTTCAGCTTTTACTAAATTTATTTTCTCTTTTTTAAAAGCTTCATAATTTATGACATAATCTAGTTCATCAACATTATCAAGAATGGCTTGTTGTGCTTCAGCTAGTTTTTCGGTTGTAGTGTAAGTTCCTTCATGAAATCCAATTACTGTACCTACTACAGTTTCAGAATTTGCAATTTTTATCATTTCTTGAGCCATTGTAACATAATTTGGACGTATCATCACCAACTTATAATTGTATTCTATAGCTTCATTTATAAGAGAGGTTACATTTGCTGTAGTTTCTTCTTCTGAAATACCTGCTTGATTCGGTTTTTTTAAATATGTTGAGTCTAAATATTGATTTACTTCCATGGTCTAAATTTTATTTTGCAAAAATACTAAATTACAAAATAGTATAGCTTATAATAAGTTTATTGTTGATTTTTTATAATCATATTTTTTATGTTTAAATTTATAGCGTGTAAAAATTTAGACCGTATATTTTTTGTAAATTTGTGTGTGTTTATTGTAAAATAGTTATAATAATTGTAACAAATTAATAAATAAAACAACTAATAAATAGAATTATAAATAACTTAAAACTATACAAATGAAAAAGTGGTTAATACCTTTAATAATTATTGCTGTAATTGTTTTTGCAGGATATAAAATGGCTGTTGGATTTTATAATACATCGGTTGATTTAGAAGAAAATGCTAAAACAGCTTGGTCAAATGTAGAAAGCGCTTACCAACGTAGGGCAGATTTAATTCCTAATTTAGTTTCAACGGTAAAAGGATATGCTGAACACGAAAAAGAAACATTAGAAGGTGTTATAAAAGCAAGGTCTGAGGCTACAAAAACAACTATTGATCCAACTAATTTAACTCCAGAAAAAATGGCGGCTTTTCAAAAGGCACAAGAAGGTTTAAGTGGAGCTTTGTCTAGATTATTAGTAACCGTTGAAAAATATCCTGATTTAAAAGCAAATCAAAACTTTTTAGAATTACAAAGTCAATTAGAGGGTACAGAAAACAGAATTAATGTAGAGCGTAACCGTTTTAATAAAGATGCAAATGCTTTCAATAAACACATTATGAAGTTCCCAAATAATATTTTAAATAACTTTATGGGTAATTTTGAAGAGATGTCGCGTTTTGAAGCTTCAGCCGGAAGTGATGTTGCTCCAACAGTTGAATTTTAAAAAGCTAAAGAATGTCTAAAATCGAAGAATTTTTAACAGCTTCAGAAGAGCAACAAATTATTGAAGCCATTAAAGTAGCTGAAAAAAATACTTCAGGTGAAATAAGAGTTCATATTGAAAAAAGTACTGAAAAACCTTCAATGGAAAGAGCATTGGAGGTTTTTTACATGTTAAAAATGGATGCTACAAAACTTAAAAATGGCGTTTTATTTTATATTGCTGTTGAAAGTAAAAAATTTACCATTATAGGAGATGAAGGGATTAACAATAAAGTGCCTGAGTATTTTTGGGAATCTGAAAAAGAGTTAATGCAATCTCATTTTTTAAAAGGAGAATTTTCCAAAGGAATTGAGCTAGCTATACTTGAAGTTGGAAAAAAAATGAAAGATTTTTTCCCTTACCAATCTAATGATACAAACGAATTATCGAATGAAATTTCAAAAGGAGAATAGAAATTTTGTAACTACACTATTGTTGTTTTTATGTATTACAACAAGTGTGTTTTCTCAAAATATACCTAATAAACCCAATTTTATACCAGCATTAATTGATAGTACAAATACTTTAAATGCATCACAAAAGTCTGCTTTACAAACAAAGCTAATTCGTTATAGTGATTCCACATCCACCGAGTTGTTTCTAATAATTATGCCTTCAACGTTTGGTGAAAATATTAATTATTATGCCGCTGAATTAGGGCATAAATGGGAGGTTGGTAAAAAAGGAAAAGATAACGGAGTCGTTATTTTATTAGCTAAAGACGATCGAAAAATTGCAATTCAAACGGGTTATGGAGTAGAACACTTGTTAACCGATGCTTTATCTAGAAGGATTATTGAAAATGTGATACTTCCAGAATTTAAAAGAGGAGATTATTATACCGGTTTAGATAATGGAATTGATGTAATTGTTGAAGTTTTAAAAGGTGAATATAAGGCTGAACCAAGTAAAGGAAATAGTAAAGGGGGTTTTTCAATTTTACCAATTATTATCCTCATATTTTTCCTAATCATAATTTTTTCTAAAAAAAATAGAAGTGGTGGTAATAATAGAGGAACTAAATTAGGTGTAGCTGCTGATATTTTAACCGCAATTCTTTTAAGCGGAGCAGGTCGTGGTTCTAGTGGAGGTTTTGGAGGTGGTTCAAGTAGCGGTGGCTTTGGTGGTTTCGGTGGTGGTGGTGGCTTCGGCGGAGGTGGAGCAAGTGGCGGTTGGTAATTAACATTTTAATTATTACTTCACGAGTTTTAAATCAATCTTTTAGGAATTAGAAGATGTTGATTTTAGAAATATAAACACAGAATATTTGAGATAGCATTGCGTGTATGTAATAAATGTGATGTTTATCTCAAATATTATGAGATAAGTTTAATAGTTGTTGAAGCCTGTAAATATTTATTGAACTAGATTTTTTATTTTTTCATCAATTTAAGATACTGTTATTTTCTCTACAGTAAATTTTAAAACAAAACACAAACACTACATTTTTTTTTAGTAATCAATACGTAACACTACTTGTTCTTTTTAAGATCCTTAATAATAGATTGTTACAATTATATACATCACTACACATCTGACGTTTAAAATTACATTATGATTATTGTCATACGATTATGAACTCACAGTACTTAACTTTGAGTAATAAAATTATTGATGTTATGATAAATATATTTAAAACTTCAAAATCTGTAGCTTTAAGCATAGATGAATTTTTTGATAAAATTGATTTGGGAATTTTGAATTTAAAAAAAGGTGTTAATAATTATGTAAATGAGAATAATGAAGAGTTTGATTTGAACTTAAACACACTAACCTTTTTAGAAAAAGAGGCAGATTCCATAAAAAGAAAAATTGAAAATGAATTTTATATGCATTCCTTGATGCCAAATTATGCGAGTGATATTTTAAATTTATTGGATAGTGTTGATGATATAATTGATATGTCTAAAGATGTTTTAAGTCAATTTGATGTTGAAAAGCCTCATTTACATGAACAAATAACAACTGATTATTTAGAACTAGTTAATTTATCTGTAAAATCTGTTGAAAATGTAATTCCTGCAGCTAGAATATTTTTCACATCACCAGAGCAAGTAAAAGAGAAAATTCAAAAAGCAATTTTTTACCATAAAGAAACAAAAGCTTTATCAAATAACATCAAAAGGAAAATATTCCAAGAGTCTGATATTACAAAATTAAGTGAGAAAATACACTTGCGTTATTTTACACTGCATATTGAACAGATTTCTGATGTAGCTAAGAATGTAGCACAACAGTTATCATCATTGGTTATCAAAATAAAAATGTAATTAAAAATATATTGTTTAAATGTTTTTATTTTTTCTTTCAAGCGGACTTTTTTTAGGATGGACATTAGGGGCCAATGACGCTTCCAATGTTTTTGGATCAGCTGTAGGGTCAAAAATGATTCGTTTTAAACAAGCAGCAATAATTGCTTCTGTATTTGTAGTTTTAGGAGCTGTTATACAAGGTTATGGAGGATCTGAAACATTAGGGAAGCTAGGTTCAGTTGATGCTTTAGGTGGTGCATTCACAGTAGCGTTAGCTGCTGGAATTTCGGTGTTTTGGATGACAAGACTAAAACTTCCAGTTTCAACTTCACAAGCTATTGTAGGTGCAATTATTGGATGGAATTTCTTCTCTGAAAACCCAACAGATATCAATTCACTTACAAAAATTGTTACAACTTGGATCTCGGGTCCAATTTTAGGGGGAATATTTGCTGTATTACTTTTTTTATTATTACAATTTATTTTAAAGAAAAGTAAAATCCACTTAATTAAGTTAGATGCTTATATAAAATTTGCACTTTTAATTGTGGGAGCGTTTGGGTCGTATAGTTTAGGAGCCAATAATATTGCCAATGTTGTGGGTGTGTTTGTACCATCTGTTCCAGATATATTAATTGATTTTGGTTTTTTTACACTTAATGGAATGCAGTTACTGTTTTTAGCTGGTGGGTTGTCTATTGCTGTTGGAATTATAACATATTCACAGAAAGTTATGATGACAGTAGGAAATTCACTTATGAAATTAAATGCTGAAACTGCAATTGTTGTAGTATTGGCTCATGCATTGGTTTTATTTGTTTTTTCATCACAATCTTTATCAAATTTATTTGTACGAATTGGCCTTCCAGAAATTCCTTTGGTTCCTGTTTCTAGTTCACAAGCAATTGTTGGTGCAATTTTAGGAATAGGATTGTTAAAAGGAGGTAAAACTATACAGTTAAAAGTTATAGGTAAAATTTCAATTGGTTGGGTTGTAACTCCAATTATTTCAGGCTTAATAGCATTCTTTGCATTATTTTTTATGAGCAATGTATTTAATTTAAAAGTATCAGAAAATCCTTCCAAATTTGTAAAAAATGATATAACTATTAAACAAAGTAGTAATATCACAGATACTGCTAAAACTAAAGTTATAGGTGCTTTTGATGCAAATACTAATGAAGTCACAAAAGTTAATATTTATAAACCAGTAGTAATTATAGTAATTGTACTCTTAATAGTATTAATTATTTACCAACTGTATATCATAAACAATTTAAAAGATAAAGATAAACTTGAAGAGTATCAGGAAAACATTGAAAGATATAATACGCAGCAAATATTATTAGAAAATGAACTAAAAATTAGTGCTAATGCTAATATTAAATTAGAAAAAGAAATTGAAGCTAAAGAGATAGAACAGAAGAAAATAGCGTTAAGCATTATTAGAAAAAACGAAATATTATCCAAATTAAAAGCTGAAATAGAAACCTTAAAATTAAAACCTGAAGGTAAATTGAAGTTTAGCGATCTTAATACTTTAAGAATACTAATACTTGAAAATTTAAATGTTGAAAAAGAGCGAAAATCTTTTGATAAGTATATTAAAGAATTGAATAAAAGCTTTTATCAAAACCTAACAAAGAAATACCCAAATTTAACAGATAATGAGAAAAAACTTTGCTCATTATTACGATTAAAGCTAACATCAAAAGAGATGGCTTCTATATTAAATATTACACCAAAAAGTGTTGAAGTAAATAGGTACCGATTGCGTAAAAAAATGAATATTAAAAAATCCGATAAACTCTCTAAAATAATAAGGAAACTATAAATATTTAACTATTAAAAACAAGTATATAAATAAATTTAAAATGGGGAATAAATTTTACACACTAGTAATTGCTACAATTCTTTATAGTATTGGATTGCAAGCACAGGAAATTAAGAAAACAGACATTCGAGTTAACCAGTATGGGCAAGAAGTGACAGCTGTTCCTTTAATTACTGAAGCATGGGATGGTTTTATTAAGTGGTTTTCAGAAGATGGTAACTATAAAATGTGGATGGACAACAGAGTTCAACTAGATGGTTTTATATTTTCTGATGATGCTTTAAATGAGTTAGGAAATGGAATTACAATTCGTAGAATGCGATTTGCTATTAAAGCTGAGTTTTGGGGAAATTGGTATGGAGAGATCGATTTAGATTTTGAAAGTTCAGGAACTGAAATTAAGGATGCTTACTTAAAGTATACGACAGATTCAAAAAAATGGAATCTTAAAGCTGGTCACTTTAAAGAAGGTTATGGTATGGAAACAACTACAACTTCAAGGTATTTAACTTTTATGGAACGTTCATTTGCTTCAGAACTAGATCCATCACGTCATCTAGGTTTTCAAACAAATATTTTTGCTAACAAGTTTTTATTTATTGGTGGTATTCATTTTAATACAGTAGGTGATGCTGAAGAGGTTGAATTTACAAAAGATGCTAATAAAGATGATGGAGTTGATGAAGGATATTCATTAACAGGTAGAGCTGTTTGGGCACCAATTAATGACAGCGAAAAATTATTGCATTTAGGTATAGCTACAACATATAGAACTCCTAAAACAGATTGGGAAGGTGGAGCTTATAGAATTAGTACAAGATCACATTCAGCAGTTAATAGAAAAAAATTCATTGATACAGATGATATTTCTGGTGTAGATAATGTTTTTGGTTACACTTTTGAATTAGCGGGTAAGTATAAAGGAATAATGTTCCAAGGAGAATATAAAGAGCATAATGTTAATATGATTGAAGGGATAGATGCATCTTTTAAAGCATATTATGCACAAGCTGCAATCTTATTAAAAGGTGGTCATCACAATTATAATACAGCTGAAGGAGAATTTACTAGAATAACTCCTGGTTCAGATAAAGGAGATCTTGAATTTGCTTTAAGATATGATTTTATTGATTTAAATGATTTTAATGCAGATATTTATGGGGGTTCTGCGGAAGGATATACTGCAGGTTTAAATTACTATGTAAATCCAAACATAAAATTTGTAGCGAACTATACGTACCATAATCATGACCGTTTTGCAAACGGAAAAGGGAAATTATATGTTGGTCACGATAGTGATGGTAATTTAACAAAAGATTGGTCGTTAGTAACTGAAGCAGAAGGTGATGCAGGTGACGATTATGGTCAGTTTTCAATACGTCTTGAAGTTAATTTTTAATAATTATATCTAAAAAATAAAATAATGAAAAATTTAAAATATATATTTCTAACTATAATTATGTTATCTGCTACTTTTAGTTGTGTAGAAGATGATGTAATGACAAAAGAAGGGCCTGTTGTAGAAGGCAGCGTGCTAAAATTAAATGAAATAATGTCCAAAGATGTAAATGATAATCCAGATTGGATAGAAGTTTACAATAGTGGAACTCAAGATATGGATATTTCAGGATATTTTTTGAATGATAAAACAACAGTAGGTGGATATGAAATTCCTGCAGGGACAGTTATTGCAGCAGGAGGATTTTATCTTGTTGATGCAAATGAGTCAGGTGAATCAATTAGTTCAGGTGGGGAAGATGTAAGTTTATTTGAACCAGACGGTACACCTATTGATCATACTGTAACTCCAGATATGAGTAGTGATGTTGGGCTAACTTGGGCTAGAGAAATTGATGGAGCAGGAGAGTGGAAGGTGAGTTCTCCAACACCAGCTTCTTCAAATGGTTCTGCTGTAAACACAGCGCCAATTTTAGTTGCTGATCTTTTAACTGAATTTATTGATGTTTATGGAGTTACAGCTTCAGATGCTGATGGAATTTCTTCAGTAAAATTAATTTTTATGGCTGGTGAAAGTGTGCAATCAATTGATATGGCTTTAGTAGATGGTGAATTTAAAACATCTGTACCTAAAGCTAAAGTTGGTGAATTAGTTCGTTATTATGTTATTGCAACAGATAATACAGGTTTAACTACTTATTATCCTAATAATGGAAGCAGTGAACCTGCTGAATATACAGTTGCAGGTGGTGTTAAAGAATTAGAAATAGTAGGTGAAAGTGTAGGATATAGAGGTGAAGTTACTTTTACAGTTACACCTTACTATACTGATCAAGTTGATGAACTAAGATTGTATTACTTATTACCTGGAGAACAACAAGACGAAGACAATGGGTTTGATGACAAAACAAAAGTTGTTTTAGATCAAGATGGAGAAATTTTTACAGGTGTTATACCAGCTCAAAATACAGATGATGTAATTAGTTATTATATTAGAGTTGAATATTTAGACGGAACAAAAACGTATTTTCCTTTAGAAGAATTAGATGCAGAAGAGAATGTAATAAGTAACTTTAATCACGATTTAGGCGCTACTTGGCCAAGTTATACCGTTGAAGCTATTGTTTATGATGACGTTGTTGATCAAACTGTAAACTATACTGACGGACCATTAACAAGTGTTACATTCTCAACTAACCCAGTACCTGGTACAGATTTTAATGTTGTATTAGCTTATGCAAGTTCGGAAAACATTGATGAGGCTAGAATTTATTTTGATGTTAGAGATACACCTGCATATGTAAAAGCTAATAAAATAAAAGGAGAAGATGATGCTACATTTACACAAACAGGAGTTACTATAAATATGGCTAATGTTGATGCTGAGGACGAAGGTGGTGTTTTTACTAGTAATACTAGTATTACAGGGACTAAAGTTACTTTTTATGTGCGTATTGCAACTGCAACAGCAGAATACTACTATGGTAATGATGGCTCTATGTACTTAGATGATGTTAATGACGATTTGGATGACACTATTACAGACGATTTTAAAGCAGATCCATCACTTTGGAATGTTTATACAGTTCAATAATAATTAATAAAACCAGCTTGTGAAAATTCACAAGCTGGTATTTATAAAATGATGCATTTAAGTAAAATATTAAGTTTTACCATAATTTTTATGGTCTTTTTTCAAGCTTGCAACAAAAGTGATACTGTAGTTGTTTTTGATAATGAATTGGAGTTAATTTCAAGCAATAAAATAAATGTATCAGAAGCTTCTGGCTTAACAATTAATGCTGCAGGTTCAACCTTATATACCGTAAGTGATAATACAAGTAATATTTATGAATTAGCAATTGACGGAACTGTTATAAAAGAATATGTTTATAACGGTAATGATGTTGAAGGGATTTCTATGGTTTCAAATAATAAAATGTTGTTAGTTGAAGAAAGAACCAAAGAAATTGTTGAATATGATTTAAGCTCAAAAACGTATAATAAGCATACAATAATTTATAGTAATAATGATTCAAATAGTGGTCTTGAAGGAATAGCAATTAACTTAAATGACAATTCTATTTTTATCCTTAATGAAAAAGATCCAGGATTATTAATGCGTTTAAGAAGCGATTTTTCAATAATTGAATCATATAATTTGAATTTTGCATCAGATTATTCAGGAATATTTTACGATAAAGACTTAAATATTTTATGGATTTTGAGTGATGAAAGAAAAACTATCAATAAATGCAGTTTAAAAGGAGTTTTAATTAAGAGTTATTCGATAAATGTAAATAAAGCAGAAGGAATTGCAGTAACAAATAATACTATTTATATAGTGAGTGATTCAAATTCAACACTTTATAAATTTAATAAACCAATTGATTAATAACCCAACAAAAACCAAGAATAAACCTAGTTATTATGGGAAAATCAGCAATGAAAATAGGCGAAATATCTAAACCTCGATTTGAGTTTAGAACCTTCGGTCAAAATTTTGATGAATCAGCTAAAAGAATGGCAAGATTATCGGTCCCAATTCCTGAAAAAGTTTGGGAAAGAGAATCAGAAGAAATTTATATCTTGTCAAAAACAAATGATATCAACAACACCAAATTACGTGATGGTAAAATGGATATTAAAACATACGTACAAACTGTTGATGGTTTAGAGCAATGGAATCCATTAATGAAAGGTGAATTCCCTATTGCTAAAGAAGTTTTAATAAAGGATGTATTTCCAGCATTTCAGGTAGAAATACCTGATTTCACAAAAGACACTTATACCGTTGAAGAATTTTTAGAAATGATTGATGCACATCCTGATTTACAAGGTGTTAGAGTTCATAAACAACGTTTTGGCTATATGGTAAATAATACATTATGTGAAGTAGGGAATGTGTTAGTAAACGGAGCTAAAATTGTAACAATTAATTCAGAATCAACTGAAATTGAAGATATTAATAAAACAATTGCAGATTGTAAATTAGAAGGTGTTGAAAACATAAACTATTTACAAGCAATAAAAAGAGTAATAGGTTGGATTAATAAACCATTAGCAAATTAAATATGGCACAAGAAATAGAAAGAAAATTTTTGGTAAAAGGTGATTATAAAGATTTTGTAGTCAAAAAAACAAAAATTGTTCAAGGTTTTCTCTCAACAGTTCCAGAAAGAACAGTTCGTGTTCGTATTAAAGGAGATCAAGGGTATCTTACCATAAAAGGAATCGGGAATAAAAGTGGTGCTTCAAGGTATGAATGGGAAAAAGAAATAACTCTTAATGAAGCTAAAGAACTTATGGCTATTTGCGAACCAGGTGTTATTGATAAAACACGTTTTATAGTTCCTGCCAATAATAACTTATTTTTTGAAGTAGATGAATTTTATGGTGAAAATGAAGGCTTAACAGTGGCTGAGATAGAATTACCATCAGAAGATGCAGCCTTTGAAAAACCAAGTTGGTTAGGTGAAGAGGTTACAGGGCAAGTAAAATATTACAATTCTATGTTAATGAAAACGCCGTTTAAAAGTTGGTAGTGCCAAATAATAATTACAAATTCACGAGAACTTTAATTTAAAAAAAGTAAAACAAATGGAAGAAGAAATAGCAAAAGATAAATTTGATGTTTTAGATATGACTAACTACCGGATGGAAAAACTTCCAGTAAGAGAAAAATCTAAAATTGAAAAATTTTTAATGCTAATTGGTGCTCCGTTAGCATTAATTTCATTTGTTTTAATCCTTTTTGTTTTTGATGTACCATTTTTAAAAAATTTAAATATTGATTCACTTAGTAAAGGTGCAAAAGAGAATTATGATGCTATTGGTTCAGTAAAATTTATTCATATTAATAAGGCCATGCTTGCGATTTTTGTGGCTTCACTTATTTTATGGATTACTGAAGCTATTCCAAATTATTTAACATCTTTAATATTAATTATTTCATTAGTTCTTACTGGTGTTTTACCAGAACAAGTTGCATATGCGCAATTAGGGCATAAAATTATGTGGCTAAATATTTTATCTTTCATTTTAGCAAGTATGCTTGTTGCAACAGGTGTTGCAAAACGTTTTGCGCTTTGGTTTATTCTAAAATTTGGTAAAAATGCTTCATCAGTAATTTTGAGTTTTATGGCAATAAATATAATTTTATCATTATTTATTTCCGCAACAACTGCAAAAGCAGCAATTTTATTGCCCATAATGATGGTTGTTGCCGCAGTTTATGGAGCTTCAAAAGGAACTAGAAATAATTTTGGGAGAAACTTAATTCTACAAAATTTGTTTCAAATTAATATGGGAGCTGCATCTTTTTTAACAGGATCTGGAGCTAATTTATTAGCCGCAGCACTAATTGCTGGAGCTATAGGTACAGATATATTTTTCTCTCAATGGATGATTGCAGCTTTTCCAGTAGCTTTAGGTTTAATGTTTATTGCTTGGATTGTTGGTATGAAAATAATTTTCCCCTTAAGTAAAGAAGAAAGACAGCCAAGTATATTTGGAGGAATGGAAAGTTTACAAAAGGAGTTAGAAAGTTTAGGTAGTTTGTCTTTTAATGAAGTTAAATCAGTCATAATTTTTGTATTAATTTTAATTTTGTGGGTGACAGATAGGTGGCATGGGGTAAGTCCAACTGCAGTAGCTTTTGTTGGTGCTATTATTGCTTTATTACCTAGAATAGGTATCGTAAAATGGAATGATGTTGATATTCCTTGGCATTTATTACTATTTTCAGCAGGTGCATATACACTTGGAGCAGGGTTTAAAGTAACGGACTTACCTTCAATATCTGTAAATGCGTTTTTTGATTCAATGGGATTTGGAGATTCAACACCATTTTGGGTATTGTATGTGATTTTAACAGGTGTAATGGTATTTAGTGCTTTATTTATGCAATCAAAAACAATGCGTACCATGATTTTTATTCCTATTGCTATAGGTGTGGCAATACGTTTTGATTATTCAATTATGAGTCTTGCTTTTCCAGTAGCTATGTTAATTGAGCATGTGTATGTTTTACCATTTAATAGCAAACCGTCTTTACTGCTATATTCTACAAACCATTACAGTTGGTCTGATACTTTTAAATACGGTTTCACCATGCAATTAATAGCTTGGTTAGTTTCAATTTTAATGGCAATGACCTATTTTAAGTGGTTGGGGATAACGCCAAATGGATTGTTTTAAAATATAATCAGGATGAATTATTATATTGAAATTGTAAAAGCATACCCAATTTATAGTGCAATGGTGCAATTTGCTATTTTAGGAACATTAGGAGATGTTTTTTCAAAATGGATGCAACAAGGTAAAATATACAAACCTTATAATGTGTCTATTATACTTTTAAAAATGTTAGAATGGGCAATTATTGCTATAACTATAAAATATGCTTTTGTTGGTTTTCAAGGGTTTGTTGATGGTTTAGTTGCTCACCATTTATTGCCAGAGCTTAGTAATTTTGGAAGAGCATTTACGGTTTCTGCAACAATGAATTTACAATACGGATTATTTCTTGTTATTTTTCATCGCTTTTTAGATAATTTGATTGCTAAGCAAAATAACTGGGAAAATATTGACAAAGGAATGTTTTCATTAATTTGGTTTTGGACTCCTGTGCACACTATTACTTTTATGTTAGATAAACCTTATCAAATTGGTTTAGCTGCAATTTGGAGTGTTGTTTTAGGTTTTATACTAGGTTATTATAATAGGGAAAGTAAACAGTAAAATATGCAAACACAAAAGCGCTAAAATTATTTTGATGCTTGTGCCTTAAGATGTTCATTAAATCAAACTTTTCAAGTAGTTTTCTAATATTTTAGAAATAGCATCAATTTTAATTAATTGGTAATTAATATTTCCTTTTTGTAAGGTTTTTCTCATATGTTTTCCAATTGCTCTAACAAATAGGATGTCAACCTTTTCAAACAAAGTTAAAAGATCATCATGATTATGTTCTCCATGTTCATGATTATGGTCTTTACCTTGTTCGTCATCTTGGTCATTATGAAAATGTGTGTTTTTAGTGTATTCTACAGATTGAATTTCTTTATTTTCAATTGAGTAAATAGCAAATTCAATTGCTCTTCCAGTTCGTTTTGCGATAGTTTTTATGTCATTTGTAGGTATTGCTATTTTTATAATTAATTTGTTCGAAGTTTTCTATTTTAACTCATTACTTTTTTAAATTTCTGTATTAAAATTACCGCAATAACACCTCCAAAAAATGAAACAACAATGTTAATTATAAACAAGTAGAGATTAATATTTCCTAATTTCATTATCGCATTTGGGTCAAAGCCCAACCTTCCAAAAGATTTAATAAATAAAATACTTCCAAACACACCTGCAATTGTATTTCCAATAATACCCAAAGTGTATTTTTTAAGAATTAATCCAGCTAGGTTAGCTCCAATTATTCCTATAATAATACTAATTAATGAGATTAAGGTTTGTGTCATAAAAGCTAAATATTTTAATGTCCGTAATCCATTTTATCTACTTTTCCACTGAATAATTTCTTCTGAATAATTAAATAAATAGCAATAAGAATTAAGCCAATAACTCCCCATCCTAAAGCAACAGATAAACCATATTCAGATGTAGCTGTATTATATATTGTAAGTGGTTCGCTTAAATTGTTAGTTGAAGGTAATATTACAGGGAATAAAGAGGCTAAAGAGGAAGTTATTCCTCCTAGTATGACTAAAGTTGATAACATAAAACCGTAAATGTCTTTTTTGAATTTTTTGATAAAAAACAACCCCAATAACCCTAAAAAATATATAACAGGAAATATTATTAAGTAAGGTTTATCAATAAAATTATCTAAAGAATTTGGATTCACTATTTGCCAAACCAACAATGAAATAAAAGTTAAAGCAGCTAATAAAATATTTAACTTAAAAATCACTGATTTAAGGTTGTTATTTATTGATGAGTTTGTTTTTAAAATAATCCAATTTGCTCCATGAATAGCCAAAGTAACTACAGAAATTAATCCAATAATAATAGTAAACCAGTCAATAACGCCAGGGGTTTCACTTAAAGGGCTAAAAGTACTATTCCATAAAGGCAAGAAAAAATAGTGCAGTTCAAAAGTAGCTACACCGTTTTCAATTCCACCTAAATTTACGCCTCTAACAATATTTCCTAAAGCAATTCCAAAAAATAAGGCTAATAATAAGCTAGCAACACCAAAGGATTTATCCCAAATGTCTTTCCACATTTGAAAATTAAATTGGCTTCTAAATTCTAATCCAATTGCTCTAAAAATTATTAACCATAAAACCATTATTAGAGGAAGGTAGAAACCACTAAAAACCGATGCGTAAAATGTAGGAAATGCCATAAAAAGCAACGCTCCACCAGCTACAAGCCAAACTTCATTAAAATCCCAAAATAAGCCTGCAGACTTTGCAATTACTTCTTTGTCCTTTTCGGTTTTAGCAAAAAACAAATGAATAATACCTGTTCCAAAATTGTAACCATCTAAAATAAAAAAGATAGCGAAAACAACTGAAATTATAATATACCAAAATATTTCCATAATTTAATGTTTTTGAGATGTTGGTCCTTGATGAATTGTTTTGCCTACAAGTACTAAAAATAATAAACCAAGTAGCATGTATAATGCAACAAAGCCTAGTAGTGTAAATAATGTATTCCCTGATGAAACTGTTGGAGATACACCTTCACTTGTTTTTAATAATCCATAAACTAAATAGGGTTGTCTTCCTAATTCGGCAGTATACCAACCTGTAATATTTGCTATATAAGGAAAAGGAACTAAGAACATTATAGCCCAAAGTAAAGGTTTTAATGTGTATAGTTTCTTTTTCCATAAAAAGAAGACTGCTAAAGCCATTATTGCGATAAAAATAGTTCCTAAACCAACCATTATATGGTATGAATAATAAAGTGCAGGAATATTATCAGGTAATTCTTCTTCTTTAAATTGATCCATTCCAGGAATTTGTTTGTTCCAATCTTGATACGTTAAAAAACTAAGAATATTAGGTACTGCAATTTTATTGTCTAATCTTTTATGGATCATATCAGGTTGCCCAATAAGTACTATTTCTGCTCCCGCTTCTTCAGTTTCAAAAATTCCTTCCATAGCAGCAAAAGTAGCTGGTTGATATTTTGCAACATTTTTAGCGTTCCAATCTCCTGTTGGAAATGCAAGAAGTAAACTTGAAACTAAACCGAAGATTACACCTGTTTTTAAAAATAATTTCCCGTATTCTATACTTTTATTTCTTAAGATATAAAAAGCACCAATACTAGCAACTACAAAAGAAGAGGTTACAAGAGATGCAAGTTGATTATGCAAGAAAGCAGGTAATAACCAAGGATTACTAAATAGTTTTGAAAAATTTTCTAGTACAAACTTACCATTATCTAAAATTTCGTAACCTACTGGGTGTTGCATCCAAGCATTGGTTGCTAAAATTAAATATCCACTTGCCCAAGAACCTAAAAAGATTAAAAAACCTGTTAAAAAGTGAAGTTTTTGTCCCATTAGTTTTTCGCCAAAAATAAATAAAGCTAAGAATGAAGATTCTAGAAAGAATGAAAATAAGCCTTCCATAGCTAAGGTTTGACCAATAATTCCACCAGTGAGTTCAGAAAATTTTGCCCAATTGGTACCAAATTGAAATTCCATAGGAATTCCAGTAACAACTCCCATTGTGAAATTAACAGCAAATATTTTCATGAAAAATTTTGCGGCATTATTGTATTTCTCTATGTTAGTTTTTAAAAATCGCCACTTATAATAAACAATTATTAAAGACAGTCCCATTGTTAACTGGGGAAATATATAGTGGAATGTGATAGTAAATGCAAACTGCAATCTATCATAGAAAATCATATCTTCCATAATCAATTTTTGAAATTTTATTCATTAAAATTAAAATAAAAAACAAAAATACAATTCTAAATACTTAACAGTGTAAGTATTATAGCAGAAGAATTTATTTTATATAAAAATATGAAATTTAGAGCTGTTAACTTATATGGTTATGTTTTATGAAGAGTGTAAATAATTATTTCTGTCTAAAATAAATTACAATGGGTACACCTTTAAAATCATATAGTTCACGTAGTTTATTTTCAACATAGCGCTTGTATGGTTCTTTAACATATTGAGGTAAGTTGCAAAAAAACACAAATTGAGGTGTAGGTGTTGGTAATTGCATACAAAACTTAACTTTAACAAATTTCCCTTTAATAGCAGGAGGTCCATTATGTTTAACTATATCTAGTATTGTATCATTTAACTTGCTAGTAGGAATTCGTTTTTTTCTGTTTTCAAAAACTTCAACAGCAGTTTCAATAGCTTTAAAAATACGTTGCTTAGTTAAAGCGCTAATAAATAAAATTGGAACATCAGTAAACGGAGCAATTTCTTGTCTAATTTTAGCTTCAAAATCACGCATTGTGTTGGTTTCTTTTTCAATTAAGTCCCACTTATTAACAAGTATAACAACACCTTTTTTATTTTTTTCAGCTAACCAAAAAATATTTTCATCTTGACCTTCAAAACCACGAGTAGCATCAATTACCAAAACAGCAACATCACAATATTCAATGGCTCTTACGGCTCTCATAACCGTATAAAATTCTAAATCTTCTTTAACTTTAGATTTTTTTCTAATTCCAGCTGTATCAACCAGATTAAAATCAAATCCAAAACGATTGTATTTAGTGTCAATTGAGTCTCGAGTTGTTCCTGCAATATCAGTTACCACAAACCTTTCTTCGCCAATTAGAGCATTTATAAATGAAGATTTTCCAGCATTTGGGCGTCCTACAACAGCAAAACGAGGTAATTCACTTTCTTCTTCAGTATCGTCGTCTAATTTTTCAGCCAATGCATCTAGCAATTCACCAGTTCCACTTCCGTTGATAGATGAAATAGTGTGAAATTCACCTAAGCCAAGATTGTAAAATTCAACAGCATCAGTTTCGCGCATAGCGTTATCAACTTTGTTGACAGCCATAAAAATAGGCTTTTTAACTTTTCGTAAAAGATTAGCAACCTCAATATCCATTGGGTTAATTCCAATTTCAACATCAACTACAAATACAATAATATCAGCTTCATCAATGGCTAATTGTACTTGTTTTCTAATTTCATCTTCAAAAACATCATCAGAACCTAATGCATAACCTCCAGTGTCAATTAGAGAGAATGTTTTCCCATTCCAATCACTTTTCCCATAGTTTCTATCACGAGTAACTCCACTCACTGAATCAACAATAGCTTCTCTTCGTTGAACTAAACGATTAAATAAGGTTGATTTACCAACATTTGGTCTTCCTACAATGGCTACAATATTACTCATTGGTGCTTTTTAAAATTTTTGCAAAAGTACACAATTTTAATTTGAAAGAACAGGTATTGTTTTTTCAAAATTTTTTATCTAATAAAAAAGACTATATTTCGAAACTGAAAAAATTAATTAATGAGTGAGCAAAAGAATAATCCTATTTTTTTACGCCCTAGGTTTAAAATGGATTTTGAGGAAAGTCAACATGAATTGTTAGATAAATTTAAGGACAATTTAGCAGATGGAGATTGTAAATATTGCAGTAAAATTGTTGATGGTCATATTATAATTGATGTGCCTATTGAAGAGAATCATTTTTGGTCACCTCAATTAAATATTGAAATTGAAAATGTACACGATAATAAATCAATAGTTAAAGGCTTGTTTGGCCCAAAGCCACAAGTTTGGACATTGTTTATGTTTTTTCATTTTTCAGTAGCAGCTGCTTTTATCGCTTTTTTAGTAATGACATACGTAAAATGGACTTTAAATAAAGATTATAAATTTTCTTTTATAATGGTTATAGTACTGCCAATTTTATGGGTGATTATGTATGCTTTAGGAAGATTTGGAAAAAAAACTGGACATGCTCAAATGAAAGAACTTCATGAATTTATGATGAAAACCCTTGATAAGAAATTTTAAAAATATAGTTTTTTGTTAATCGTTATAGCCAAAACGCTTTAGCTGGCGCTTATCATTTCTCCAGTTTTTATTCACTTTTACATACAATTCTAAATGAATTTTTTTATCGAAGAATTTTTGAAGGTCTTTACGAGCTTCAATACCAACACGCTTTAAAGCTGCCCCTTTATGACCAATAATAATTCCTTTTTGAGTTTCACGTTCAACCATTATTACTGAACGTATTTTAATAATTTTTTCACTCTCAAAAAACTCCTCAGTTTCAATTTCAACTGCGTACGGAATTTCTTTTTTATAATGCATTAGAATTTTTTCGCGAATAGCTTCATTCACAAAAAAACGTTCAGGCTTATCAGTTAACTGATCTTTTGGGTAAAATGCTGGAGATTCAGGTAAAATTTCTAAAATTCTATTAAAAACACCATCAACATTAAAATTTTCTAAAGCTGAAATTAATGTGACTTCAGCATTCGGTACTTTTTCTTTCCAGTATAATAACTTTTCTTCAATTTCTTCTTGAGTAGATTTATCAATTTTATTGATTAATAAAAGTACAGGTATTTTTGAATTCTGAATCTTAATAAAGAATTTCTCGTCTTTTAATTCTTTTTCTCCAATTTCAACCATATAAATAAGCACATCAGCATCTTCAAAAGCTGATTTTACAAAATCCATCATAGATGTTTGCAGCTCATAGGCCGGCTTTATAATACCTGGAGTGTCAGAGAATAAAATTTGAAAATCATCACCATTTACAATCCCCAAAATTCTATGACGAGTTGTTTGTGCTTTTGAGGTAATAATTGACAATCGTTCCCCAACAAAAGCGTTCATAAGTGTTGATTTTCCTACGTTTGGATTCCCAATAATATTTACAAAACCTGCTTTGTGCTTCATTTTCAATGTTTAAGGCGACAAAGGTACTCTTTAATATTTTTAATTTAAAAAAACTTGTTGTTTTTTTAAAAAAACATTGTATATTTGCCATCCAAATCGCGGGGTAGAGCAGTAGGTAGCTCGTCGGGCTCATAACCCGAAGGTCGCTGGTTCGAGTCCAGTCCCCGCTACTAATAAATTCCTTAAGTTGTTTGTTATAAATAGCTTAAGGAATTTTTAATTTAAATATTTCCGATATACTCCCTATATTTTAATTTAGTTAGTAGTTAAGTGAGTCTATATACTAAGGTGTATTAGAAATAGTTTACTACTGCTGTGTAGTTAAGATTGTGCTCACAGGTATAATAAAATTGAAAAAATTAATATCCTGAAAAATTTAATTAAACAGCACAAAGGTCTGTGCTTTCTACTTGTTTTATTCTCCTTCTGAAAAGGAGGTGTAAACCGTTTCTAATTTTTACCCATATTTTATTATTTATTCAATTCAATATCTTTTAACGCGGTTTAAAATCCGAATTTAACACCAGAAAAGTCTTTCTATGTTCAAAACCTATTTTTTTCATGAGTAATTTTCACCCATTTTAGAATTTAAATACCTTAGAAGAAAACATATCAATAACTATTCTAGAAGGCTATATTTTTGAGTTTTGACTATATTTTAGATCTGATTTTTTTAAAAAAATCATAGGATCTTAAGAAGAGGTGTTGTAATAATTAGGTTTAAAATAATTCTGTTAAGTATTCTGTCTTTTTACTTTTTTGAATAAATGATAATTCTCCATCTCTTACTGTTAAGAAACAAAACGAAAGATTTAAAATATTTTAAAGAAACTAAACGAAAGTTAAAAATATTTTAATACATTTGTAATGTTGAATTAAGATTTAAATTATGAAAAAATACAATGTATTGGTAATTGGTGATTTGAATGTTGACCTAATACTTAATAACATTATTGATTTACCGAGAATTGGATCTGAAATTATTGCTAACAATATGCAATTAGTATTGGGAAGCTCTTCAGCAATATTTGCTAGTAATATTAGTGTTTTAGGAGAGGAAGTTGCTTTTTTGGGTAAAATAGGTAGCGATATGTTTGGTAAGGTTGTTGGTGATTCATTAGTTAGTAAAAAAGTTTCCACTGAATTTATAATTAAAAATAAATCTTTAAATACTGGAGCAACAGTGGTGTTGAACTATGGGGAAGATAGAGCTATGGTTACTTACCCAGGAGCTATGGAATTATTAAGTGGAAATGACATTTCGGATGATGTATTAAATTCTGCAAATCATTTACATATTAGTTCAATTTTTCTTCAGCCATTACTACTTAAGGATTTAAAAGATGTTTTATCTAGGGCAAAGTCTTTGGGGATGACAACTTCGCTTGACCCACAATGGGACCCTTCTGGAAAATGGGAATTTGACATAGCTCAGATTTTGCCTTATGTAGATGTTTTTCTTCCAAATAAAAAGGAGTTTTTATTGATTACTGGTAGTGAGAGTTTGGGAGAAGGGGTTAAAAAAATAAGCCCTTTTGCTAATATGGTGGTTGTTAAAAACGGTAGTAACGGATCGTATTTGTGGTGTAAAAATGAAGAACTAACAAAACCAGCTTTTTTAAATAATAATATTGTTGATTGTATTGGAGCTGGTGATAGTTTTGACGCTGGTTTTATAAGTAAATATATACAAGGTAGAGATAATAGTGAGTGTTTGGAGTTTGCAAATTTATGTGGTGGAATTAACACGACAAAGACTGGTGGCACAGGAGCTTTTGAGTCTTTGGATATGATTAAGGAAATTGCAGTTGAATCATTTGGTTATAATTTTTAGTGTTATGAATCTTAAAGAAAAATTAAAACAAAATAAAAAAAATGGTCAAGCGACTTTGGCTACTAATTTCTATAATTTCGAGACACTTTCAGCGGTATTAACAGCTGCTAAAAATGAAAACTCATCATTAATTTTACAGTTGTCTGAGAGTTCTATTAAGTACTTAGGTCTAAGTACTGCAATATCAATGTGTAGATCTTTGCAAAAAGAATATGAGGTGGAATCATGGCTTCATTTAGACCATGGAAGTGACATGAATCTTATCAAAAAGAGTATAGATTTAGGTTTTGATTCAGTCATGATTGATGCTAGTGAAAAATCTATGGATGAAAATATAGCTTTAACAAAAGAAATTGTTAGGTATGCTGAATCTTATAATATTAATGTTGAAGGTGAATTAGGGTATGTCGCTAAATTAGGTCAAAGTCAAAGTCAATTGGTGTTTACTCAGCCTGAGGAAGCAAAATATTTTGTTGAGATGACGGGTGTTGATGCTTTGGCTGTTGCTGTTGGTTCTGCTCATGGATTTTACAGTCAAACACCAACTTTACAAATAGATTTAATTAATAAAATTAATAAAATAACTGATGCTTCTTTGGTTCTTCACGGAGGTTCTGGAATACCACACGATCAAATATTGTCAGCAATTCAGAATGGAATGACGAAGATTAATTTAGCTACTGAAATCAAAAACTCATTCATGTTAAAATTGAGAGAAGTATTAGGTCATAACAATGAAATTGATCTTAGGAAAGTATTTCCTAAAGCTACAAATGCAGCTGTTGAACTGGTAACTGAAAAACTTCAGTTAATAAATTATAGTTAAAGAAAAAGTTTGATTTATGTTTGATTAATATTCTGCACTTTAAAGTGTAGTTGAATAAGGCTGCCAATTTAGGTGGCCTTATTTATTATTTATGATGTTTAGTAAAATGTGAGAGTTGAGTTCTTGAGACCGTGAAATTAAGCAATAATTACTTTGATACCTTTTTTAATTAATTCTAATCTAGTCTCTTCGGGTAAGTTGTTATCTGTTATTACTGTGTGAACAGCAGAAGTTGGTGCTATTAGGGCAAATCCAGGTTTGTTAAATTTGCTAGAGTCAGCAACTGCAATAACTTCTCTAGCAATTGAAATCATTACTTTATTGATGCTAGCTTCTTCCATATTAGGTGTTGACAATCCTTTATTTATATCAAAACTATCTACCCCAAGAAAAAGTTTATCACAGTAAAAATTAGTTAAAAAGGCTTCAGCAAATTGACCTCC
>NZ_WTAR01000134.1 GCF_013139515.1 Lutibacter sp. | reverse complement strand
AATTTGTTTACTAAAAAAACTTCCCAGAGTCTGTGTTTTCTTACAATTTCAACTGCTAATTTTTTTCCACTTTGTGTTAAGGTTACACCTTTATATTTTTCATAATTTATAAGTTCTTTTTCAGCTAATTTTTTAATCATATCAGTTACTGAAGAAGGTTTTGTTTTTAATCGATTAGCTATTAAAGTTGTATTTACACTTTTAGCATTAGATAAGCCAATACTATAAATAGCTTTTAAATAATTCTCTTCTGTTTGAGATAGCATTAAATATAATTTTAGACAAATATAAATAAAAATTTAGATGAATCTAAAAATATTAATTAAATTTGTTCAAAATTTAATTATGATTACTACTAAAAAAATAGTTACGTTGGTTACATTGTTTATTTCTACTTGGTTTAATGCGCAGGAAATAGTAACTGATAGACCAGATCAAACCGAGTCTTCAATAACTGTTGAAAAAGGAGCTTTACAAATTGAAAGTGGAGTGAATTTTGAAAACTCAAATAATCATGCTATAAAAAGTATTGTTGGACCTTCAACATTAGTTCGTTATGGAATTTCAAATGGAATTGAATTGCGTTTTGTTTCTCAATATGAATCAACAAAGATTGAATTAATTGGTTCTTCAGTTGATTATTCAGGATTTAATGATTTAGAAATTGGAACTAAAGTACAACTGTTTAAAAAGGAAAATAAGAATATTGAAATTGCATTTTTATCACATCTAATACTTCCTACAGCTAAAACCAACTTAACTACTTCTAATTTTGGTGTAATTAATAAATTAGCTATTTCTCATGTAATAAGTAATAAAATAGGCTTAGGGTACAATATAGGCTACGATTTAATTGAAAAACAAAGTGCATTAACATATTCGTTAGCTTTTGGAATAGCGCTTTCTGAGACAATTGGATTTTACATAGAGCCTTATGGGTCTTGGGGAGAATCAAATATTTTTGAAAACAATTTTGATATTGGATTTACATATTTACTAAATAATAATTTTCAGTTAGATGTTTCTTATGGGAAAGGGTTAAATAATGATATGGAGTATGTGTCGGCTGGTTTTAGTTGGAAAATCCCAAAATTTCTAACGAAAAAATAATCTTAAGGTGTATTTTTGATTAAAATATTTTGAAATGAACATAGTAATTTATGGGTCTGGTGGTGTTGGTGGTTATTTTGGAGCAAGATTGGCTCAAGCGGGAAACAATGTTACGTTTATTGCTAGAGGTAAGCACCTAGTAGCAATTCAGCAAAAAGGATTACAGCTAAAAAGTATTAAAGGAAATTATTTAGTGTACCCTGCAAATGCAACTTCAATTATTTCAGAAATAAAAGACATTGATTTAATTTTAATTTGTGTAAAAACTTGGCAATTAGCCGATGTTTCAGAAATAATAAAACCTGTTTTGAATGATAATACAATGGTAATTTCACTTTTAAATGGAATTGCTAATGAAGAGGTTTTGTGTAGCATACTTCCTAAAAAACATGTATTAGCAGGGTTGTGCAAAGTAGTTAGTAAGGTTGAAGATTACGGTGTTATAAATCATATTTCTTATGAGCCTACTATTGTTTTTGGTGAACTCAATAATAAAAAAACTGACAGAGCCTTAGTATTGGAACAAACCTTTTTAAAAGCCGGAATTACAACCAAATTAGCTACTGATATTCAAAGAGAAGTTTGGATAAAATTTTTATTTATAACTACAATAAGTGCAATTGGAGCATTAACACGTGCAACAATTGGTGAAATGATTGCTTCAGAAGAAATTAAAAAAATGATGTTTCAAACTTCAAAAGAAATTATTGAAGTAGCTAAAGCCAAAGGAGTGAATTTACCAGAGAATATTATTGAAAAACAATTTAAATTAATAGAAAATCAGCCTTTTAATACAACGTCATCTTTACAACGAGATATGATGAATGGAAACCCTTCAGAGTTAGAGGCTCAAAATGGAACTATTGTTAAATTGGGCAAAGAATTAGGAATTGCTACACCTGTAAATGCATTTATTTACAATTGTTTATTACCACAAGAAAGAAAGGCGAGAGGATTAAGTTAGTTTTCTTCTTGGTTTTTTGCTAATCATAAAAACACCAATAACTACCAAAAAACAACTTGCAATTTTTATTAAATTAATATCTTCAGCATATTCTTCATGCCCTAAGGAAAAAGCATAAATACTTACCATCATAAAACTTAAAACGGGTTGTAAATAAATATAACTACCACTTACTGATGGAGACACATAATTAAGTGCGTAAATGTTAAACAAGTAGGTTAAAAAGGTAGTTCCAATAATTACAAAAGCAATAGAAAGATAGGTGTTTAAATTCCAAGCATCAAAATTTGTTATCAATAATTCCTTTATTCCAAACGGGAAAACGAAAAGAAATCCAAAGAAAAATATCCAACTAATAACGGTTATTGCTTTGTATTTCTTCATTAATGGTTTTACTAAAACTAAATAAGTAGCATAGGAGGTTGCATTCAAAAACACAAATAAATTTCCTGTAAACGAACTTGTTCCGCCAGATTTTTTTCCAAACCAGATTAAGAGAAATGC